>NZ_CABTJS010000043.1:0-30017 GCF_902485085.1 uncultured Kluyvera sp. | reverse complement strand
CCGGTATTACACATTCATCCGACTCTCAGGTGCCGCCGCTGGCATCCAGGTTATCGAAGGAGGCGCATGATGGCACTGACGAAGAAACAGCGCGCAGACCTGCGCATGAAGTTCGGCGGTCGCTGTGCTTATTGTGGGTGCGAGCTTGGTGATAAATGGCACGCTGACCACGTCGAGGCGGTACGTAGAAATATCAGCAATGGCTACGCAATGGACAGGCCAGAAAATGACACGATCAGCAACATGGTTCCAGCATGCATACCCTGCAACCTGTTCAAAATGTGCAGCACCGTTGAAGACTTTCGTAGTCGCATAGCAACTCAGGTCGATGTGACGCGTCGAGCGTCAAGAAGTTACCGCACAGCGGAATCATTCGGCCTGGTTCAACCAACGAACGCGCCGGTAGTGTTTTGGTTCGAACAGTATCAGGAAGGAGCAGTGTCATGAGCACTATTACCAAACAGGCCGTGCAAGCAGTTGCCGATTTGAAAGCTGGTTACACCCTCGGTCACGCTGATGTGGCAATCCTGAACGAGCTGGCGCGTATCGCGCTGGCATCGCTCGAAGCGGAGGCTGTGTGCGTTATCGACCAGTCCAATCTTGATTATCTCAAATCTGGCGCTGATGCAGATGTATGGCCAGCATCCAGAAAAGAGATGGGTGATGTGCTTCTGTATCGCACCGCCCCTCCAGCGCCAGCAAAAGCAGAACCCGTAGCCTGGCTGTGGTCACACAGGAAACATCCAAGCGAAGTAACGCTTGTTCGGCCTGAAGATGATGAGAAAGCAGAAGGCGCTCATTGGTCATGGTGGAGTTGTCAGGCTCTTTATGCTGCACCGCCAGCGCCGGTATCTGTGCCTGATTTCCCTGAAATCCTGCCATGTCCGGTGATTCTGGAGCCAGGGTTGCGTTTTGACAAAGGCGTTCCGACAAAAGCAATGCTTGGTGCCCTGCAGCGTCGCGCAGAACATTACGCAGAGCTTGAGGCTATGACACCAGAGCAGCGAGCAAAGCATGATGCAGGTATGAAGGAATTCGCCGCCATGCTTCAGGGTGTCGATCGACCACAAAACGAAACGCAAAATATTCCGGAAAATATTCCAGCCACACAGTTTAAGCCGGTGGCAGATCTGTACGGCTTAACCTCACCAACTGGCAGTGAAACATCGTTCACTTTCGATGCTGTTGAAGCACGCGATTTTATTGGTGGCGGGTGGTCATGCCAGGAGTACGTGGAGCTTGAACGCTTTCAGGAGGCCGTGAGCGGCAACCCTCCGGTAACTCCGGATGGTTGGAGGGAAGAGGCAGAGAAGCTCGCAGAAGTGTACGGATCCGCTTTCGTCATATTCAGGCACGGAGAAGAGCCAGTATGTGCTGACTCGACCAAATTCTGGTTCGGATTCGACCCGGCAGCGCCAGATTTTCGGGAAAACTCGAGTTCGTCAACCAAGCATTTTCGGGAAATTACAAAAGCGTCAACCAATTGCCCTAAATGCGGAGGGCGTGGAGCTTATCACTGCCCGCAGATGCTTGGAACGGTCGAATGCGAATGTACTTTTCCGGCTGCACTACGGCGGGAGGTGAGTGGCAGGATTCAGGAAGAGAGGGCGCAGATTAGAGAAGAGATGGTCATGGGGGCTCGACTGACCAGGCATCGCTTCAAACCTTAACTACCATACAAGCGATATGGGAATTCCCATATCGACAATATAACCCGCTAAGAAAACTGTCCAACTTCTGGGGTGCAGTTCATACGGCGGGTTTTTTTATCGACATAAAAAACATAATGGAAACAAAGGGGTGACTTTCACAAAAAATGGCTTCCCGGGATTGATAAATCTTCCGGATGGGTATACTGTTTATTTATACAGTATTTCGAGCGGGAGGAATTATGAAGGTTGAAGTCACGATCGATAAAATGAAAAAGCTGCCTACTGGTGCTGAAGCCGCTCTGGAAATCGAGCTGCTGCGTCGGTTAAGCCAGAGCTATGAAGACTGCAAGCTGACTATCCGTCGCGCTGGTACCGATGGCCTCAGTGTCCTTGGTGGGGCTGACGGTGACAAAAAGCGTGTTGAGCAGATTCTTCAAGAAACATGGGAAAGCGCGGATGACTGGTTCTACTGAGCAGCGTGAAAACGACAGCACCTGGTATGATGTCGTTCGACGTGATGATCAGGTTGTCGTATACAGTTTTCCGACGGATGGCCGCTATCTCATGTACCGTCGAAATGGTCTGGTTTCTTTCCGCCCCTTACTCGAGGAGGAGGAAATTTTTACACTGAATGGATTTATGCAGTTTGCGGAGAGGATCGGCTACCGGGTAATTCCACCATCTGATATTATAATCTCATAGGCCTGAACAACCTATGCCTGATGCGCCACGGAGAACACCATGGCGCAGTTACAACTCATCAAGCAAAACTCTGGAATCCTGATCCCGGCCACGCCCGAGACCAGCGATATCCTGCAATCAAAAATCAAGCTTGGCGCCGTGCTGGTGGCTGAGTTCAAGCAGGTTCGCAACCCTGCATTTCACCGGCGATTCTTCGCGCTGCTTAACCTCGGCTTCGAATACTGGGAACCTGCCGGTGGCGCTATTTCGTCAAATGAACGCAGGCTGGTGACCGGTTATGCCAAATACCTGTCAGCATACGGTGGCAACGAAGGCGCGCTGCTGGATACCGCTGAACAGTACCTGGACCAAATCGCCAGCCGCCGCGTCACCAACGGCATCAGCCTGTGCAAATCCTTTGATGCTTACCGGGCTTGGGTAATCGTCGAGGCCGGGCATTACGACGCTATTCAACTGCCGGACGGCACGCTTCGCAAACATCCTCGCAGCATCTCTTTCTCCAACATGGACGAAACCGAGTTCCAGCAGCTGTACAAGGCCGCGCTCGATGTTCTCTGGCGCTGGATATTGTCCCGCACGTTTCGCACGCAGCAGGAAGCAGAGAACGCCGCAGCGCAGCTGATGAGCTTCGGGGGATGATGCCGATGAAATACAGCTGGTTCCAACATACCGACTGCACTACCGAACAGGCCGACGAGCTGGTGACTAACTACCAGCGCCGCGGCGTCAAAGTAGAACGCAGCCTGAACCGCGACAACATCACCTGGACTATCAGCGCGCGGCTGCCGGAAGGTGAGAAAGCGCCGCGCCCGAGCCGTGTCTGGCAAAGCAAGGCGTGGGGGTGAGTATGGCTAAGCTACCGCGCCGCAAGTGCGCCAACAAAGAATGCCGCCAGTGGTTCCACCCGACGCGGGACACGCAGACCGTATGCGGTTACGAGTGCGCCAGCGCCGTCGGCAAAGAACAGACAAGAAAAGCCCGGGAGGACGCGCAGCGCAAGGAATCAGCCAAACAGCGCGCTGCTGAGAAAAAAGAGCGCCAACGTCGCCAGAGGGCGCGCGAGTCATTAAAGACTAAATCCCAGTGGGATAAAGAGGCCCAGTCCGCTTTCAATCGGTACATCAGGATTCGTGATGAGGGGAAAGACTGTGTCAGCTGCGGCAATCCGCTCATTGGCAAAAGCAACTATCTGACTGGTAGCGCCATCGACGCCAGTCATTACCGTTCCCGCGGTGCTGCATCACATCTCAAATTCAACGTGTTTAACGTTCATTCAGCCTGCACACGGTGCAACCGCCAATTAAGCGGAAATGCCGTCGAGTACCGCATTCGTCTGATTGAACGCATAGGCCTGGAACGTGTCGAGCGCCTTGAATCCGACAACGAGCCTCGCCGGTTCGACATCCACTACCTGAAGAGAATGAAGTCAATTTTTTCCCGCAGAGCGAATGCTCTGAGTAAGCGTCGTCAAAAAGTCCAGGAGAGTGCTGCATGAAATGCAAAGTTGAAGGTTGTGATCGTGAATGCAAGCACTACCCGGGAAAGGGTATCTGTCAAATGCATTACTTCAGGATGATGCGCTACGGAACCTACGAACTTACAAAAGTTGGAAAGGGAAAGACCAGACAGAGGAATGCTAAGGGTTATCAGATGCTCAAAATGCCAGATCATCCGTTGGTAATGGCAAATGGGTTCGTTTATGAGCATCGGAAGGTTATCTATGACCGACATGGTGAGGCGTTACCTCCGTGTGAGAAATGCGGAAAGACTGTCACATGGAAGACGGTGCATATCGATCACATCGATGAGGTTGTAGACAACAATGACGAGTCAAATCTGAGGGTTCTTTGCCGTGCATGCAATGTCATGCGTTCTCGAGTGCATATTCCTGAGCACACGAAAAAAGGACGGTCATCCATCACCTTTGAGGGGATTACTAAGACGGCCTATGAATGGTCCCGCGACCATCGAGTTATGGTTTCTGCACCAACAATCATTCGGCGCATAAAAAACGGCATGAGCGTGGAGGAAGCTCTTTTTTCTCCGAAGATAACCCATAGACATACTCGAGCAAAAACCGTAATTCCCGCCTATGGGGAATACCAAGGGCCAAGGAAGAGCTGGGAGGCCGCATGACATTCGAATCCTATTTTGCCGATCACCTCCGCGTTCGCTGGCAGCGGCTGCGTTTATACCGTTTCGCAGGTTCAATCCTGACGGACTACCGGATACTGAAAAATTACGTGAAGACCATGGGCGGTGCAGTATGAACACTCAATACCTCGAATACGTGCGCCAGCAGCTGATGGTGGCCACGGCTGATTTAAGTGGGGCAACAAAAGGGCAATTGATGGCTTGGCTCGAAAACGCCCAGTTCGACACGAAAACCTTTAAGCGGAAGAAGCCTCGAGTATGGGATCCTGAAAATGAGAAATGGCAGGTTCTGGATAACCCACCAATCCCTGGCAAGCAGTCGCATGCCAAGGGATCGCATATCCCTCTGGTTCAGCCGGTAGAGTTCGCAACCGCATCATGGCGCCGCGCGCTGCTGTCACTCGAAGAACACCAGAAGGCCTGGTTGCTGTGGAACTACAGTGAGAACACCAACTGGGACCATCAGGTGGCAATAACTCAATGGGCCTGGACTGAGTTCAGCCAGCAACTGAAAGGCAAGCGGGTAGCGAAAAAGACCATAGACCGGTTACGCCAGCTCATCTGGCTTGCTGCGCAGGATGTGAAGGCGGAGTTAGCTGGGCGTGATGTCTATCAGTATGGCGATCTGGCTGCGCTGGTGGGCGTGAATAAAACGAACTGGTCCCAGAATTACGTGGAGCATTACGATGCGATGGTCAGCTTGTATAAGGGGCTGGACTCCAATGCTCTACATCATGTTTCGCGATCACGTTCACAACAAAAGGCAGCAAATTATCAGCAGGGTATTGCAGAAATGAACTAATTGGCATATATTTCGTGTAAATCTGATATTGTGCCATTGTTGTATGCATTGACAGGTAAAGATTTCAAAGCCTCGCCATCGTGCGGGGCTTTTTAGTTAGTCATGGCTAGATAGGCCAATCGAAAAGAGTTATCGTCAACTCCTGCCATGGCGAACCAATGACGAGCAACTAGACGAGGTTGTAATGCTGGTTTCAGAATTAATTTCAATCCTTCAAGAGTCCATTATGAAGAGTGGAGATATGGAGGTTTTGATTAAAGACGATGGGTACTTTTCCTGTGAAAGTGAGAAGGGGACGTACTATCCTCCTTTCATTGAGCCAGTTATTGTTAAGTTGGTCGAAGATTGTGTTGTACACGTAAAACCAGATACGGAATCATCAAGAGCCGCTCTCGATGAAATCTTAAATGAGGTTAAGTCAGGGCCGGCTTTGGTTATCGGTAAGACGGTTGACAGACCTTAACTAAGTATAAGTGCCGTTAGAGGTCACCTTAGGGTGGCCTTTTTCACATCTGCAATCCGGTCAGGTCTTTTGAGTGAATACGTGCTGCACGACACGTTGAATCTCATACGCGAGAGCTCTGAGCCAGATTCCATCTCTGGGCATTGAGGCAGGGTGCATATTAACCTCTCTGGTGTCGGTAGACATATCGGCCGTCTGCTCTACGAAACGGAGATCGCAACAGGTAAGAGCATTGACCATGCTGAAATGGGCCGCGCATCAACTCGGTGCGCGCGAGTAAATACCCGCTACAGATTACCAGTGCTCTTCCCGTTGTGGTGAAAGAACATATCGGCTAATACCCGGCCAATAACTCAGCGGCACGCAAATACCGATTGGAGTTAAGCAAGAGATGGGCGCTCGCCATCACAACCACCGCCACCACCAGGGGCCTTTAGGCCATAGAGCCGACATTGCCCTCATATTGCCAGCCTTTGCGCTGGCTTTTTTATTTTCAGGCTCCGGGAAAACTCCCCGACGTGTGTTGTTGTTAAATCAGCCCGAGAGCCTGAACCCCTTACACACAGCACCCCGAAATCCCGGAGGTGTGGAATGCAACGTATGAACCCGACAGATGGACATAACCTGCCGTACTGGTGGTCAACCGCTCTGGGGGTATTTTCCTTGCTCAGTTTACAGGACTACGTCTTTATCCTCGGCGCGCTGATATCGGCGTATTTCACGATAAAGACCTATTACGCGAAGCGCAAAGAAGAGCGGGAACGCCTCGAAGAAGAAAAGAAACGCACACAGCTGCTGGCCGATTACCTGGCTGATGTGAGTCAAAAACCACACTCTGATCGCCCAGCTTCCGCTGAGGTGGTAACGGAGGCTATGCGGAGGATTACCAGTGGCGAACTTGAGGCTGAGTAAGAAAAGCGGGGCTGTGGGCGTTGTGTGTTCCGTTGGCACCATCATTGCCATCGTGATAAGCGCCGGCCATGTGCGCACGAACGAGCGAGGACTGGAGTTAATCGGCAATGCTGAATCCTGTCGCCGTGACCCTTATGTCTGCCCGGCTGGAGTACTGACGGACGGAATTGGCAATACCCACGACGTAAAAGCTGGTGTCCGAAAAACGGATGAGCAGATCGCCCGCGACTGGGAAATGAATATTCTGGAAGCGGAGAAGTGCGTTAACAGCTACGCCAGCGGTAAGGGGCTCAGCGACGACACATTCTCTGCCGTCACCTCTATCACCTTCAATGTCGGCTGCGGCGCCATGAGAAAATCCACGCTCTACTCAATGCTGCGTGACGGTCCCGATGCCTGGCCTTCAGCCTGTAACCAGTTCACGCGATGGGTATACGCCGGAAAGACCATCCTGCCGGGCCTGGTTAAACGCCGTGACGCGGAGAAGCAACTCTGCCTGGATGGGCTGAAATGATCTCGCTGGCGGATTTTAAAATTGGTTGGCGCGCTATCTTGCTGGTTGGCGTCGTAATCATCATTGCGGTGCTCTGTGTGCAGCTTGCGCGCAGCAATGCAGAACTGACCACGTCAGAGAGTGACAACCGGGTACTGCGCAGCGACAACGCGCTACAGGCAAGGGTGATAACCACACAGGCGTTCAACTTCAACCGGTTTAACCAGGTAGCAGAGAACGCCAGCCGCATGAATTCGCTGATAGATGCCGGTACCGAAAAGACTGTCATCGAATACCGGGAGATTCTCCGACGTGAAAAGACATGTGATCTGCCTGTTCCTGCTGATGTCGCTGGTGGGCTGCTCAACTACACGTACCGTCTACGTGCCAGCGCAATGCACCCCGATACCGGGAACACTGACTCAGCCGGTGATAGCGCCGCTGCCGCCAGCGCAATAACGTACTGTCAGGCTGTGCTGTGGATTAACCCGCTGTTGGCTGCAATTGAGAAGGCGAATAACCAGTTGGCGGGAATACGGGAAATAGAGAATATCAGAGCCTCGCAATAGCGTGGCTTTTTATTGCGCTTCGCATGCGCATTCCAAAGAGAGACTTTCAGTCGTGAGCCTGGGCAATCCGTTCGCTCTTGGCGGCGTTGCCATGCGACAGGCTCACATCTAAAAGGAAAAAATATGAAAGGTGAAGTTCACGATCACGCATGTGCAAACTGCTTTGCCGATAAAGGCCCATGCCTGGGTGAATGCAATGTTTATGACGAAAACAGGAATCTTGCTGCAGGTGTAATGCAGGAATATTTCCCGAATGGTGGAAGGGACTGGGATGGAGTCCTTAGCCTGTTCGATGCCATTTACGCTGGAAAAATCCCGGGGGTGCAAGTTCAAATAACTCAGCTAAAACCACCTCGCAACGAAATGCTCGAATACATCAAAACTGCAATTGGCGAAGGTTACCAGCCAGAGCATGAAGATGCGGTATCTGATCTGTCAGTAATCGATGGACTGAATGATGGCGATCTGAATCGTGAATTTGGTAAATGTTGGCAGTGGTACAGCCTGGGCGGAGGTATCCACGAAACACTCGACAAGAAAGTCAGCTTCGAACAAGCAGCTGAACCGCTGATTAAATGGCTGGCAGAAAACGTTCATCCCCACCATACGGTCATTGTTACCAGCACTGATGCTGAATTACTTCAGAGCGAAAAGTCGCATCTAACCGATAAATTCCTGGTCGATTGACATTACAGAGGCCATTCACTGAGTGGCTTCAATAATGACAACCTGAGGAAACAGTAATGGCAAAACCGGACTGGGGCGAGCTTCAGCAACGGTTCCTGTCCGAACATGCCAAATCCGGTATTTCCCCGAAAGAATGGTGCGAAGCGCAGGGACTGAATTACTCGACCGCAAAGCGCTATATCAAAGTTACGAATTATGGTGCGAATTCGCAGAAAGAAAGCGCGATAAAAAATGCGAATTCGCAGAAGGGAAAGACCAGCAAAAAAACTGCGAAGACTGAACCCAAGGTAGCAAAGTCAGTTCAGCGAAACCCTCCGACATCACCTCATCAAACCCATAATGACTTTGGGCTCTCAGACCAGCAGATGATATTTGCTCGTCATGTTGTCAACGGTAAGCCACGCGTTGAAGCGTATCGGCTCGCTGGCTATTCAGATGTTGGACACGGTGCTTACGCCAACGCTAGCCGGTTGATGAGAAATGATAAGGTTTCACGCTACATCAGGCACCTTCGCAACGAACGCCAGCTACGTTACACCGTCGAGCTTGATGATGTCATAGCTCAACTCAAAGCCATCATTGATGCCGACCCAAATGATATCGGTCAGTATCGAAGGGTGAACTGCCGCTACTGCTGGGGATTCGGACATCAGTATCAGTGGCGAGATGCGGTGGAGTTTGAAGAGAAACTCTCTGATGCTATAGCGAAAAAAGGTAAAGAGCCGAATGACAGGGGCGGGTACGGCTTTGACCAGTCCATGGATCCTAACCCTGACTGCCCACGCTGTAATGGTGAAGGTAGAGGGGAGGCATTTTTTGCTGACACGCGCGATATTGAGGGTAACGCTCGATACCTGTTGCATGGGGTGAAGCTGGGTAAATTCGGCATAGAGATTCTTTCTGCTGACAAAGACAGCGCTCGTAAGGAGTTGGCGAGGCTCATTCTTCTGAAAACCACGAACGAACGCCAGTCGCAACTTGATATTGAGCGACTGGAGTTGCAGAACGAGAAGCTGCGACACGAAATAGGCGTGCTGAAAGACGGTGGAAGCGATAACGCGATCGTCGTGCATAACGCATTGCCAATACCAGGAAGATGATATGGCTGATATTCACCTGCCTACGCTGCATGACGGGCAACTGAAAGTCTGGTCTGATGCCTGGGATTATCCACTTAACGCGGTACGCTGCGGAAGGCGGTGGGGTAAGACCTTCATGCTTTCCAGTGCTGCCGTTACGTACTCCACTGCACCATTTAAACGCCCGGGTATGGATATAGAGCTCGGCGGCCGGGTGGGCATCTTCACTGCTGAATATCGTCAGTATCAGGAGATCTACGACAAGCTCGAAGAAATCCTGCTCCCACTGAAGAAAAGCTTTAGCCGCCAAGAAAAGCGCCTGCTGCTGAAGAACGGCGGCAAGGTCGACTTCTGGGTTACCAACGACAACAAACTGGCCGGACGCGGTCGTGAATATGATCTGGTTCTGATTGATGAGGCTGCATTCACCAAATCGCCAGAAATGCTCACGGAGATATGGCCTAAGTCCATAAAGCCGACGTTGTTGACGACAAAGGGCCGTGCCTACGTATTCTCTACGCCTGATGGTGTTGATGAGGATAACTTCTTCTACGCCATCTGCAACGACCCGAAGCATGGCTTTCATCAGCACCATGCGCCGACATCATCAAACCCTTTCGTTCCTCCCGATGAACTGGAGAAGGAGCGGGAACGCTGTGAACCTCGAGTATTCCGCCAGGAGTTCCTCGCGGAGTTCGTAGACTGGTCCGCTGATGCTCTGTTTGACGTAAGTAAGTGGTTTGTCGATGAGCAGCCGGTTGATTACCCGGAAATGTGCCAGGCGGTGTTTGCTGTCATGGATACCGCCGTCAAAGGTGGCTCAGAGCATGACGGCACGGCAGTTGTGTACTACGCCGTCGACACCCGGCCCGGAATCCAGCGCCTCACCATTCTCGACTGGGATGTGGTGCAGATTGATGGCGCGCTGCTGGAAACGTGGATGCCGTCGGTATTCGACCGGCTCAATGAGCTTTCCGGTCAGTGCGTCGCCATCAACGGCAGCCTGGGCGTATTTATCGAGGATGCCAGCATGGGCAGCATCCTTCTGCAAAAGGGCGAAAGCCTCGGATGGCAGGTCAACAAGATTGAATCAGCACTAACCAGCAAAGGTAAGGACGAGCGCGCCATTATGGCATCCGGTTATCACTACCGCGGCCTGGCGAAAATATCCCGATACGCCTACGAGAAGACAGCAGTCTTCAAGGGTGAGACAGCAAACCATCTGCACAAGCAGGTTTCCCGATTCCACCTTGCCGACAAAAAAGCACATAAGCGCGCTGATGACTTGCTCGATGACTACACCTACGGGCTGATCATCGCTTTCGGCAGCAGCGACGCAATCTGATGAGAGAACCAATGAACGAAGACGATTTCGAAATCGGCAGCAGCTCTCCCGAGTTGATGGCATTGCTGGACAGCGATGACATTCAGCCAGGTTCATCGGCTGGCTATCAGGCCTGTAAAACGATTTACCTTTTCCATCCGCTAGGCGGCAAGATGGTTGATCGCCCGATTAAAATGGCGATGAATGAGCCGCGCACCGTACACGTTGCCCAGTCCTATGGACTTGAGCAACGACTGCGTGACGCGTTCGAGCGAGAATGGAAAGCGATGGGTGCTAACCAGCATATCGCTAACGCCGCGCGCATCGCCCGAATTTATGGTGTCTCAGCGATAGCAATGCTGGTGGATAACCAGGAGCCTAATGAATCGCTGGACTATCGCACCCTGTATAAGCACAACGTCAGCTTCAACATCCTCGATCCGCTGAATACCGCTGGCAGCATCGTACTGAATCAAGATCCGAACGCTCAAGACTTTCAGAAAGTAGACGGCATCCGGGTGGCGGGAAAGCCTTATCATAAATCACGCTGTGTCGTTGTTCAGAATGAAGACCCGATTTATCTGGCCTATAACCCAGCCGCATTCGGTTTTACCGGGCGCAGCGTCTACCAGCGCGCTCTGTTCCCGCTGAAGTCCTTCATCCAGACCATGCGCACCGACGATATGGTTGCGGTGAAAGGCGGCCTGCTGATTACCAAAATTGCAGGTGCCGGGGCCGTTGTTAACAAAGTTATGCAGGCACTTGGTGGCTTCAAGCGCATGCTGCTGAAAAGAGGTAAAACTGGCGAAGTCTTGCAGATTGGTCCGCAAGACAATATCGAGTCGATCGACCTGAGCAACCTGGAAAAGCCTCTCGACTCTGCGCGTAAACACATTCTGGAGAACGTGGCAGCAGCCGCCGACATGCCAGCGATCATCCTCAACTCCGAGACGTTCGCCCAGGGGTTTGGTGAAGGCACAGAAGATGCCCGCGCCGTGGCGGTGTACATCGACAACATCCGCGAGTGGCTGGATCAGCTTTACGCGTTCTTTATCCGCGTATGCCAGTACCGCGCATGGAGCATTGAGTTTTTCCAGTCTCTGCGTGCCGACTTCCCGGAGCTGAAAAACACCTACAGCGTGTATTTCGCGAGCTGGATAAACAACTTCGAATATCGCTGGCCGTCCTCCCTGAAAGAGCCAGAAAGCGAGAAGGTGAAGGTCGACGAAACGCGCTTTAAGGCAATCGTCAGCATGCTGGAAGTGTTGTTGCCGCAGCTAACGGCGGACCCGGAAAACCGCGCGACACTGATCGAGTGGGCGTGTGAAAATGCCAACGCCAACGAGAGCCTCTTCCCTCAGCGGCTAAACCTCGATTACGACTCTCTGAAAGAAAACCCACCGCCGGAACCGCCGAAAGCTGAAGAACCGGGCGACGGGATGATGCTATGAACACTTTTACCAGAACCGTGCGAGACGCGGTGAAGTTCTTTCTACGCAACGGATACTCATCTCGTGAAGAGCTTGAACGTTGGCAAAGCATCATCCGCCAGGCAGCAGAAAGCGAAACTGCTGATGACTATATGGCAATGGTCACGCGCAACCTGACGAAAGCCTACGACCTGCAGATTGGGCATGCAGGCGCGCTGAAGCGCCATATAGGCATATCCCGGTTCACGCTCAATTATCTTGAGCCAAAGCTGCGCGCAGAACTCGACAGGCGCATACTCGCCAGCGCTGACCTCATCCAGCTTAACCGCAAAAAGGCCATCGATACCACGCTATCCCGCTTTAGCGGCTGGGCCAGCAGCATTCCCTCTGCCGACAGCATTGCACTGGCTGGTATTCAAGGGACGATGCGGGAGACGGCAGCGCACATTCAGAAGTCTGCTGAACAGGTCGACTTTGAAGCGCGGCGCGTGATGATTGACCAGAACCATAAACTGATTGCCAATATCGATAACGTCATCGCGACGAGCAATAACGCTATAGCGGCGATTTGGCACAGCCACTGGCGACAGTCCGGCTACGACTTCCGGGAAGACCACAAAGAACGTGACCAGCTTTTCTATCTGATACGCGGGAACTGGGCGCAGAAAAACGGATACGTGAAAGCCGGTCCTGCTGGTTATCTCGACGAAATCACGCAGCCAGGTGAAGAGGTCTTTTGCCGCTGCTACGTCACCTACATCTACAACCTCCGCAGCATCCCTGAATACATGCTGACCCAGAAGGGTAGCAAGTTTATGGAGTCGATGAAGAAAGCAGCATAGGAGCATTGGATCGTGGCTATTTTCGCTAGCGGTATCATGTTCCGGCAGGGGAAGAAGATATTTCTCATCCAGCGCTCTGACGATGGCACCTGGTGCCCACCGGGCGGCAAGCTTGAGCCTGGAGAAATAGCAGCTGACGCTGCAAGGCGTGAGGTGCTGGAAGAGGTGGGTTATCAGTACGATGGCCCGCTGACACCGTACAGCGCTGCGAATGACTATCTCACCTACCGGGCCGACATTGGCACCCAGTTTGAACCAACCATCAACGATGAATCACTGGCCGCTGGCTGGTTTGACATCAACGATATGCCCAAGCCGTTACACCCTCCATTTGCAGAGGTGATGACGGCTCCGGCGCTCAATGAAACGCAGGTGGCGGCGCTAATTGCCGACGGCACGCTGAGCAGCCCGCAATTCTTTACCAACATGTGGATGTACGCCATCCGGGTGACCGGAACCGGTGTTACCTGGCGTTCCGCAGACCAGCAGATGGCCTTCCGTAACCCGGATGACTATCTCACCCCCGAATTTCTCCAGCGCGTGGCCGGTGTTCCGCTTATCTGGCTGCATCCGGAGAAAAACAAACTCGATAGCGATGAATTCGCCAGACGTGTTATCGGCACCCTGACAAACGCCTGGGTTTCTGATAACGGCGAGGTGTGGGCCATCGCCCGCGTGTACGACGCTGAAGCCGCCGAGATTATGGCGACCAGGCAACTGAGCACTTCACCGACGGTCACGTTTAGCGAAGTGCCAGATTCAATCATCAAAGTCGACGGTCAGCCTCTGCTGGTGGAGCCATCCCCTCAGCTGCTCGACCACGTTGCAATTTGTGAACAGGGCGTATGGGACAAGCTCCTTGACCCCACCGGTGTTAAATCTGATTCCATACCTAGTGAGGCTGAAAAGATGGACGAGGAAAAATTTGTAGAGTTGTTCAATAAGTGTATGGACGCTCGAATGGCTAAAGCTGATTCAGAGGCAGCAGACCTGAAAGCCAAGGCCGATGCTGAAGAAGCAGCCAAGAAAGAAAAGGCTGATGCTGAGGCAAAAGAGGCCGAAGAGGCGAAAGCCAAAGCTGACGCTGAAGAGAAAGCCGCGAAGGAAAAAGCAGATTCCGAGGCAAAAGAGAAGGCCGATGCTGAAGAGGCAGAGCGTATGGCGAAAGAAAAGGCTGATTCTCAGCTGCGCCAGGAAATCGCCGACCTGCGCTCCCGCATTCCAACTGAGTTGAGCGATGAAGAGCGTAACGAAGTCGCCGATGCGCAGGTGAAGGCTGACAGCGTGTTCTCTTGCTTTGGCAAGCGCGCGCCAGTGCCGCTGTCTGGTGAAAAGCCGCTGGCGTATCGCCGCCGCCTGATGATCCAGTTGCAGGAGCATTCGCCTGACTTCAAATCCGTCGACCTGTCCTCCATTGCTGACTCAGCCCTGCTGAGCGTGGCCGAGAAGACCATCTACGCCGACGCGCAGAAATCGGCAAGCCTGTCTGTTGGCCCTGGCATGCTGCGCGAAATTAAACGCGCTGATGCGACCGGTCGCCAGATCAGCACCTTCGAAGGCGATCCTGCTGCCACCTGGGCTCCGTTCCAGTCCGGCAAGCGTCAGGTCACCAGTTTCAACAACCAGGCTTAACGGGAGCTCTCAAGCATGGCTAATTTATCTCTTAACCCGATGGCAACCACGAACGCGCTGGGTTCCTTCGGTGTGCAGTCCGACGGTTATGTCCAGGGCGTGGCGCTCGATGACCCGGCCAACCGCTTTAATCTGGCTGCAGGCACTGTCGCGGCAACGGAAACCAAACCTCTGTGGGGTGGCCTACCGGTTGCTGAGCTTCTGCCCGGTACCAGTTCAAGCCCGCGCGGATCATACATCCGTCGCGCTGTGTCGGTTGCCGAACTTGAAGGATTCACCGTCTTCAATCAGGCTCACAACGGCCTGACCACTCCGCAGTCTCCGGTCCCGCTGTACGCCTCCGGCATGAGCGTTTCGTTCTACCGCCTGGGTTCTAACATGCGCGTTCCGCTGAAAGCTTCTGCGCAGGTTGTTGCGCTGGGCACTTCCGGCGCCTCAGTGAAAACTCCGCTGGCCTGGGATTTTGTGAATAACCAGATCACCACCGCGGCGGCGGCCGGTTTCGCTGGCGCTGATATTGCGACAACGGATGTGACCTATGCCGCTGGCGTGGCCACAGCCACCACGGCATCCGCACACGGTCTTACTGCTGGTCAGTACGTGAAAATCAGCGGCGTTGCCCCCGCGGCGTACAACGGCACTGTGGTAGTGCTGTCTGTTCCGAGCTCAACGACCTTCACCTACGCACCGGCAACTGCACCAGGCGGCGCTGCAACCACGCAGGGCACCATCGGCGCAGTAACGCTTTCCGACATCACGCTGCCGGTAAAAGTGCTCGCCATCGAATCAGGTAACTCCAAGACTGTCAGCTATGACAGCACGACGGGCTTCCTGACCTGGAATAACACCGACAGCTGCGCGCTGGTCTTACTTTAATCGGGAGCTGAATTAAATGGCTGCAATTACCCCCAGCTACACCATCGTCAATCCGTCGTATATTGCGCCGGAGATGATCATTGGTTACCAGCAGGCATCAGGTGCGTTTGAAACCATCGCCAGCGGTAACCCGCAAGTCCGTCTCGGCGTAGGCGATCAGTACGTCTACATGCGCCGCCTGGATATTCGCACCCAGACCACCTCCAGCCAGTCCGGTAACGGTAACCAGCTGCCGAGCGTGGCGCTGGATGCGAAGATGATTTCAACCCCAACCTACCTGTTCCGCTGCCGTGGTATCTATGATCACCATGACATGGCCGCTGCCGGTAACTGGAACTTTGCACTGCCGGAGGCTCAGCGTCTGGGCATGCGTCAGGGTATTTTCCAGCAGCTGCGCTCAGCTCTGCTGTACGGCATGAACCCTGCTGGTGGTGAAGGTCTGCTGAACACCGCGGGCGCGACCACTGAATCCCTGCCTCCGGACAGCAATAGCAACACTACCGTGTTGACCTATGACCACGGACAGATGGCGGTGTACTTGCTAGGCCACGTACAGGCAGCTCTTACCCGCACCATGCAGTTGGGTCGCCAGCAGCGTGTCGTTATCCTGGGGCCGCAGCGCGTCCTCGGTGCCATGGAGATTCAGCAGATCGTACAGCTCACCTCTTACCAGCGTCCTGGTGGTGGTACTGATACCGTCGGCGGCACTGTGAAAGAAGTGCTGAAAGGCGCAAACGTCCAGGTTGACTGGGTGTATGACGATACCTTGATCGGCGCTGGTGCTGGCGGTACCGACGCTGTGGTGATCACCATCCCTGAGGTCGAAGTGCCAATGGTCAATTCGACCGTGAACACCAACGAATTCGCCAAGCTGACCCCGTCTCTTGCCGCGAACGCGCTGATGTTCACCGACATGGCCGCTCCGCGTGAAATTCCGACGCCGATCGCTGGTGGGGCCATTGATGTTCTTTCCGAAATGCGATCCACCGCAGGCTGGGCAGTTCGTCCGGAAGCAATCACCATCCTGTCCATGGCGTACAGCGCCTAATCCATTCTTTGAAGTGGTTAAGCCTCTGCCGGGGAAATTCAGTAGGGGCTTTTTTACGAGGGTAACCAATGAAACTCTATATCGCTAACACCACCAAGCAGCGCCAGATTTTCGCTTATCGCAAGCTGGAGACCGGCCGCCTTATTCAGATCCCTATTAACCACGGCGATCAGATGATGGTGCTGGATGGCTCAACTGAAGAAGTGGATGCAGTGGTGCAGCATCACCAGGTTTACGGCCTGATTGACTCGACCAAAATCGACCAGAGCCAGGCGTTTGTCGGCCTGTGCTACAGCCTGAATAAGCCTGTATCAGCGTCGGTGATCGAAAAAGCAATCCGCGATAACGATATTCACCTGACCCGTGGTGCCCACGGCCGCCGCCAGGCATCCGTAGCAGCTCTGGATAGCGCGCTGCGTGACAGCGGTACCGGCTATTCCGGAGAGATGGAAGTCAGTGCTGAGCAGGCAAAAGGCCGCGAAGACAGCGAAGACACCCCGACGGTTAACGAAACCATCGTGACTGAAAAATCCGGGAGCAAGAAAAAATGACAACGAGCCTGTCGGGATTCATCGAATTCGTTCGAACTGACATTGGCGTTACCTCCGCACAGGTTCCCGACGACTCGCCGTCTTTCGCTCTGGCATATGGCGGCGCGGTTGAATGGGTAAACCCGGATATTTCGCGCGTAACGCCGAATCTGTACACCGTTGCTGTGTACAACCTTGGCGCATCTTTCCTTGTCAACTACGGCACCGAATCGGTATTCGCTGATTTCAGGAAAGAGTATGGCCTGAACAATTTCAAAGCTGGCGTGATTACCGGCGCCGGTGATAACTCAACGAGCTCGCAGCGTCTGGTCCCTGATTTCTTCAAAGACCTTTCTCTGGCGGATCTGCAGATGCTGCAAGACCCATGGGGCCGCCGTTATCTGATGATTGCGCAGCAGTTCGGCAGCTTGTGGGGGCTCTCATGATCACCCTGCATCTCGGCGTGATGGACATACCCTATGAGGACGAAAACACCACTACGGGTGATGTGGCCGAGTTCCTCGAGGGGAAGTACAAAATCATGCAGACGTTCTTTGACCGCCACGGCCAGGACATTGCCGCATTGATGGCCGATGACCTGGCTGGTGGTCTGGAGAACATGCTGGCGGGCGCGCCGACACCGCGAGACCCGTTTGCCGAGTCGATGTCGCGTGTTCATGATCTGTTTGTTGCGTTCCTTGATAACGAAGAGATGAACGGCATTGATGGCGTCCCGACCCGGCGCGCGCTGCTGGGCATCAGTAAGCGCTTCAAGAGTAAAAAAGGTAATCCAAGACCCTCATTTATCGATACCGGAACATACCAGGCTGCGATGCGCGCCTGGGTAAGCGGGGTGCTGAATGCCTTCCCTCAGTGAACTGCAGCAAACTGCGAAGACCGAGCTTAACGCCGCGCTGACGCAGGGGCTTGATGACTTAAGCCGCTACGAGGTGGTGACCTTCACCAAGTACATCCGCAAGGTTTTACCGCTGGATGGCTTCGTTTTCTGGGTTAAGGCCTCAGTACTGGCTGATGACCTGGACCCTGCGCCGGATACGAAAAATGTGAAGGGGTTCCTGCACCTGACCACCGAGAGCATTCAGGACGACGAGCAGCTATACGACCGCAACGTGGTGACGTTTACCGCGCAATCGGACATCGACCCGTTCAATGACATTGGCGGCGACGTTCTCTACATTGGCGAGTTCTTTGGCATCCAGTTCTCGTTCTCCCGGCGTACCGGGCTGAATGAGTCGGCGGGGTTATTCCACTATACCGGGGAGGCAATTTTCCCGTATATGCGGTCGCAGATTATCAACTCTGCTGACGATATCGATCTGAATGATGTGGTGGTGTCCAGTTCACTGCCTATCTGGCTGACTCTCAACCAGTATATGCCTATGTACCCGGCCATGCTGTCGTTGCAGAACCTTACCCCTCCATATGCAACTGTGAAGTGCTCAGACCCTGTTGGTGTGGCCGCAGGCGCTTATCTTGATGACCAGTCCAGTCAGTGGCAGCTCGTTAGTGAAGACGTGACAATTTCTATAACCGGGCTGCGAAACGCAGCGGCAGAAGATTTTCTGGCGTACATCCACCAGTACACCATGGGTGATAGCTCTGAAATGGGGGTGATGAATATTCCTGTGATTCAGGATGATCGTATTACCCAGAACGAGCTGAACATCATCGCGATGCGTAAAACCATCAAATTCAAAATCAACTATTACCAGCAGCGAATGAAGAATGTTGCACGCTCGCTGATCCTGTCTGCAATTCCATCCATTTACGTGGGGAAATAGCCAAATGGCAATTGTTAACATCAACGTATCGGTAACCAATCCGCCTAAGCCGTCCCAATTACTGAAGTCCGGCGCGCTGGTTTCGGTTGGTGGCACCACGCTAACAGCGGGCAGCTACCAGTTACTTTCAACGAAAGACGATCTGAAAAACATCATTGCGCCGGCGAAAACTATCACGGCGCTTGCCTGGGCGACGAACGTGGTTACTGTCACGCTATCTGCCCCCCATGGCTGGACCACTGGCGATACCGTGCCAGTGATTATCTCAGGGGCTGCGCCAACGGCTTACAATGGTTCCTTTACAGCAACGGTCACCAGTTCAACCGCTTTCACGTACCCGCTGAGTTCTGATCCTGGCACCGCAACAACCATGGGGACGGCGACTACCGTTAATGCGCTTGAAATCCAGCAGATGAACACCTCGTACTGGGCTCAGGGCACAAACCGCGCAGTGTATGTTCTCGAACTTGGTGATGTCAGCAATGTAGCTGCAATTAAGGCACTGAGCGATTTTATCGACGAGGACATTGCACTGGGTAACACCTACCAGACTTTCTTCTCATACCTCGTGCCGCGTGAGTTTGCTGATGAAGCAACATTCAAAACCCTGACCGGTCTTTACACGTCTCCAAGCTCACTCGTGTATTTCTTCGTGACCACAACCATCGCAAATTATGCTGATTGGGTGGTGACTGCGAACAAGTCAGTATGCGCAGGCGTAGAAGCTCCAGCGATTGCTGCGAGCGAGTTCTCTATGGCCGCAGTATTTCAGTCTTCGCTGTCCAACGACCCAGGATCATCAAATCAGGTTCCACCGATGGCCTGGCGCTTCATGTACGGCGTAACTGAGTATCCGCCAGCCGGTAACAGCACGCTGTTGAAAACGCTGCAGGATAACAGCATCAATTACATCGGCTCGGCAGCGGAAGGCGGCCTGAGCAACAAGATGCTGGTGGCGGGGCACATGCTGGACGGAAACCCATTCAACTACTGGTATTCGGTAGCCTGGGCCGCTATCAACCTCGAGCTGGATTTGGCAAACGAGGTAATCAACGGCTCCAACACCAACATTAATCCGCTCTACTATGAGCAGGTGGGCATTGACCGTTTGCAGAACCGCGCGCTGAAGACGCTGCGCAACGGCATCAGCTACGGGCTGATTCTGGGCCAGGTGGTGGGCACCAAACTTATCCAGACCGATTTCAACGCGGAATATGAGAAGGGTACCTATGCAGGGAATGCGGTTATCAACGCCGTGCCGTTCTCCAGCTATACCAGCCTCAATCCATCGGATTACCAGGACGGTAAATATAACGGTCTCAGTGCCGTTATGACCCCGCGTCGCGGATTTGAATCCATCACGTTTAACGTGAACGTAACCAACTTTGTAGGGGCGTAAAAAATGGGAAACCCAATGGTGCCTCAGGGCTTTTTGAACCGCGTTAAAGGGGCGATCTCGGTTACAGATAATCCCAATCTCAACATTACAGCGCCATATCTCGGCAAAGAGATGATCAGCCTGCGCCCGGATGCGCCGGCCACTGACATTATCCCCACGGCGACTGGTACCGTGGGGAGTCAGGTCCCATATCAGCAGGTGACGCTAACCGTCCACCTACTGAAAACGCAATCCATCGGCGCGAGCTACCAGCAGCGCTTTCTGACGGATACCTCACTGGGGGAAGTTGTTGTTTCCCCGGATGCGACAACTTTCAGCAACTACACCCTGCAAAACTGCTATCTGGTCAACTTTAACGAGCTTTCATTCAGTGGCTCGGATGCCGGGTATGTAGTGACGATTTCAGGGTATCTGCCGATTAACGACAACATGTGGAACTGACCGTGAAAATTGACCGCAAATTGAACTTTGTCAGCACCGTCATCCGTGAAGATGGAACGCTGCTTTACCTGCATGCCGTTCCATTGCCTTACGAGGTGGTTGAGGAAAACTGCGTGTTGCTTGGCAGCATGTTTAATAACTTCTTCTCGATGGTTGGTGGTATTGGCGCGCCTCGCGTGGCCGCAATGATGTTGCGCAAAGCGTTAAAATCTCAGCAGGAACGAGAACCGGGTGCTCCGACGATCATCGATGATATGCAGCGCCTAACTTCCGTCGTGTGGAACGATGACGGGACCTGGAAAACAACGCCTTTAGACACCGCATTCAAGCAGGGGATTATCACACCGGATGAATACCGTGAAGTTGAAGGCGAGGTGGTTTTTTTTATGGTGGCCTCTGCGATTCAGAAAGCGAACTTGATCGCCGGAACGGTGGGACAAGCGCTCGATGCGTACAATGGTCAACTTACCTCCTTGACCAGTACGGCGTATCGCGATTCTTTACTGACATCGAAAACGGATACCGATACCCAGACCCAGATTCCCCAGCAGGAACTATCACACATACCCTCCTGACGTGGGCCTCTAATGAAGGCTTCCGCGAGCTCTGCCGTGAATTAGACATGGGCGACTATGAAAGCCCGTTGCAGTTCCGGCAGCGCTTCATCCTGGAAGCAATAAAGCAGAAGGGATATTTCAATGGCAGCTAAGGCGATTGTCGATATTGCTGTTAATGACGACAGCTTTAACTCATTCCTCGACAAGTTTAACGGATATAAAAAAGCGGTCGATGAATTGCCAGAGGCCTGGCGAATGTCGTCACGTGGAATCGGTGATTCTGCCAAAGAAACCGAAAAAATGCGTCATAGCATGGATGCTGTCACCAAGGCATTCACTGATGGCGTAGCTTCAATATCCGCACTGAACGGCGGCCTGGACCAGTTAAACCAGAGCCTCGACAAAGCCGGTAAAACACAGTCAGATCTGAATAAGAAAACCAGTGGTGCCAGCAACTTTCTGAGCAAAGCCAGCAAAGACGCCAAAAGCCTGGCCGGGCACCTTAAAGACGCAACTACCAGCCTGTTGTCCTGGGGTAGCATTGTTGGTGTTTTAACTGGGCTGGCTGGCGCAGGTGGTCTGTGGGGTATGAACCGCCTGGCCGGTTCAGCATCGGCCCAGCGCTTCACCGCTATGGGATTGGGGACAACGGCCGGCGGTCTAAACTCTGCGGCGGTGAACTTCCAGAGCGCGCTGGGTAATCCGGTTGGTACTCTGGGAGCTATCCGCGACGCTCAGGCAGATCTCGGTAAACGCTGGACCTTTAACGCCATGGGTGTTGATGCCAACCAGGACCCGACGAAGCTGTTGCCTGAGATGATTAAATCTGCGCGCGATATCTTCGTGAAGAACGGTAGCACCCAGCAGGGGGCAGAGGCGTACGGGTTAACGAACTACTTCACCCTCGATGACCTGAACCGTTTTAAAAAGATGAGCGATGCGGAAATTGACGCAATGGCAAAACAGGCCGCCGTCGATACGCAGAAGCTTCAGGTATCCGATCGTCAGCTGAAACAGTGGCAGGATTTCAACATCCAACTCGACCGCAGCAAAGTCAGTATCAGCAACACCTTTATTCGTGGGCTGGCGCCACTGACGCCGGAGTTAATCAAACTCTCCGATGCGTTTTCTGGCGCCATTGATACCGTACTGAAGTCCCCTGAGCTGGGCAAATGGATAGATAGCCTGGCTGGCGGCATTCAGAAATTCGGCAATTACCTTGCTTCACCTTCGTTCAAATCTGACGTAGATGCATTCATGTCCGCAGTGGAAAAGCTGGGCAAGGTCATCATGAGCGTTATCGGGTGGATCACTGGCGATTCCTCATCTTCTGCGGGGTTGCAGGCTAATTCCTCATTCCTGAATAACACCGTGAAAACGGACTCCTCAGGTACTCACTATGTGAAAGGCGGCTTGAGCGATCCGAACACCCCAGCAGGCTCTAAATGGTTAACGAGACAGCTATACGCTTTAACGGGGACCGCGCCAACAGAGTATGACCAGTACTTTGAGGAAGCGGCTAAAAAGTATGGTGTTGATGCGAAAATGCTCAAGGCCATTGCTGGAGCCGAATCTTCCTGGGACCAAAATGCCACAGGTCCAAAAACTAAATACGGCCAAGCGCAGGGGTTGATGCAGGTAATGCCGGGTAACTTCCAGTCTGGAGAAAATCCGTTTGACCCACGAGACAACATCATGGCTGGAGCAAGAATCTATTCTGATGCTCTTAAATGGGAGAGCAAAAAAGGTGGTGGGCTTGATGAGGTTCTCCGTTACTACAACGGCGGGCGTCGTCGCGGTAGCAAGGAAAACATTGATTATCCAGGCCGGGTTCGCGAGCAATATATGGCGCTCTACGGGAAAAGCACTCCTGTCATTGACCCTAACCAGCATGATGCATATTGGCAGCGACAGACAGAAGCTAAAAATAACCAGCTCCTGCAACAAATAGCTGACAACACCAAGGTGGGCAGTAAGGGAATAACTGTAAATAACAATACCGGCGGTAACGCAATTGTTACCAGCACCCAGATTGGGGGGTTCTGATGGCATTTACGCGTGAGTTATATCAGCTTGGCTTCGAGATCTCCCCAGTTATCCTTTGCGGAGGTATTGCGCAGGCGATACCGGGAGGGATGATGCCTATCGTGGCGCTGACGCAGAGCGCCAGTTTCGTTACAGGTCTGCTGAGTGGCGCCAGCAACCTCACAAACATGGATAAGTACTTTTGCCACTGGCGCGCGGCACAGGGCGGCACAATGCTGGACTATGAAATAGGCCGGTACCCGTTTGCAAACCAGACGGTGGCTGCGAACGCGCTGCTGGCTATGCCCCTGCAGATATCCCTGATTATGGATGCACCGGTTAACGAGAACACTGGGGCGATGACGAAGCTTGTCACCCTCAGCGCGCTCCAGGCAGCGCTACAAGCCCACGCAAACCTCGGCGGGACATTCATTGTTGCCACTCCAGCGTTGATTTACAGCGGCTGTATTTTGAAGAGCGTCAGAGATGTTACCGGAGGAGGCGGCAGCGATCCCACACCGCAACGCCAATGGCTCTGGAGCTTTGAGCAACCTCTCGTTAGTGAAGCGCAAGCAGGGCAGGCAGTGAATAGTTACATCAGCAAGATTGATGCCGGCGACGTGACAACCAGTAGCGCCTGGACGAACACCGTAGCTGCACTGGGAAATACTTCGCTTGGCGGTAGTGTCTCTGATGCAGTAACTGGCCTGATCGGGAAATTGAGCGGGACATTCGGCATATGAGTACAGACCTGTATCCCTTTTCGGGGAATGAGAAGACCAGCATGGTTTTCACTCCTGTTCTGGACGGTTCCGTTTATAACTGCCAGATAAAATGGAATATCGCTGGCCAGCGTTGGTACCTGAACGTCACTGATAACTCCGGGGCTCGTCTTCTTACCACCCCGCTAATCGGCTCTCCGGTAGGTACCGATATCAACCTTCTATTCGGTGTTTTTTCGTCAACGAAAATGGTCTGGCGCTATCCGAATGCTCAGATAGAGGTGATCAGCTGATGCGGTATTACGACATTAAAATATCCTACCCACCAGATAGCAAAGGTAACCCCGGAAAGCTCTACAAGCAGTACTCCAGTCTGCGCAATGGTGTTTTTAATCCCGGCAATCTCATGGTTGAGTTTGATATCCAGAGATTCGGTGAGTCCACCCCGAAGGGGCAGAGTATTATTACCATCTGGGGAATAAGCCCTCAGGAAATGCAGCAGTCCCGGCAAGATATGTTCGGCATGGTCATCGAAATGTGGGTTGGCATGTCCAAGGGATTGCCTTTGGCGAAGCCTGGTCAGTCTGGATTGGTGATGAAAGGGACCGTATGGCAGGTACTGGGGAACTGGCAGGGAACTGAGCTGAGGATGGATCTTATCGTTACCGCAGGTCCAGTTTCCCCAACTAATCCGGCACCGCTTGCTCCTCTTAACCTAACATTGCCGTGGAATAAGGGGATAAAGCTATCCGTGGCCCTGACTCAATGCCTGCAGAACCTTGGTGGTGGTTATCGTTTCAATATCAGTATCAGCGACCGACTGATCAACAGCTACGATAGCCAGATGATATGTGGCAGCCTGACTGAGTTAGCCAGTCGATTGAATTCACTAAGCCGCGGGATAATCCAGGATGCCAACTACACCGGCGTTGAAATCTCTGTCGTTAATGGCAATGAGATACGCGTATTTGATAATGATTTCTCTAATCATTCAGATAGTAGTGAGAAGGGCAGCGCCAACTACCGAAGGAACAATCCAATCCAAATTGAGTTCACTGATCTTGTTGGGCAACCAACATGGGTACAGTTTGGCGTTGTCACGATTCCCTGTGTCATGCGAAGTGATATTCAGGTTGGCGATTACATTCGCATGCCGAAAAAGCTAAGGCCAATGGTCCAGGCTTCCTCTTACTCACAATTCCGCAATGATTCGACATTTTCCGGGGACTTTTTAGTTTCATCAGAGAGATTGCTGGGAAATAGCCGACAGCCTGATGCTAATTCCTGGGTGACCATTATTGAGGCGCAGCCGGCACCGGAGAACACATCATCATGAGCACTGAGAAAAAGCTCAGCTTCGCCGGCAATATGAATAATTTTGCCGCGAACAAGATCGCCCAGGCCCAGCTAATGGCTGGAAAAGTTTTACCGGCCGCCGTTGTAGAACGTAACGGGAATATGGTGGTTATACAGGTTCTTCTCCGCAATGTACCGTATGTCGTTCCTCACCTGACAGTCCCGCTATTCGGTCCGGAGTATATCCGCTATCCAATGCAGCCTGGCGACAAAGGCATTTTAATCCCGGCAGATACGTATCTCGGTGGCGTCAGTGGGCTTGGCGGCGGTACTGCTGACCTGACGCCACCGGCTAATCTCAGTGCGCTGACGTTCCTCCCAATCAGTAATACGGAATGGGATAGCGTCAATTCTAACGTGTTGACGATGTACGGACCGGAAGGTGTGACGCTTCGTGATTCTGGCAGCAATACAACTTTTATCCTTACTCCCACGAGCATAACGATTGTCACACCTGAACAGTTCAAGGTCACTGTCGGCGGTACCGCATTTACGCTCACCGGCACCTCATGGGCATTAACTGGTCAATCTGGAACCATTCAGGACAGCGAAGCCAGCACCAGCCCTTCCATTATGCACACAGGGTGGCAGAGCTTGCTTGAGTGGGCCAATACGCACAAGCACTCAAACGGCAACGGCGGAAGTGATACTGGCGCGGCCACAACTCAACTTGACGGGAACATCACGCAATGAGGACATACGGACGGGATGAGAGCGGGAAGTGGTTGAAAGTTGAGACGGACAGTAACGGGTTTAATGATTCGGTTTATCTGACAACGCTCATTCAGAACCTGAAACTGGCACCTCAGGAGTCGCCGTTTTTTGCGGAAAACGGGATACCGGCAAACGGCTCTGTGATCCAGCAGATACTGCCAACATTTTACGTTAACCGGATTCAGCAGCAATTCAGCCAGTATTTTTCATCGCTGCAGATCTCTCTGACAGAGAGTGATCCTCCGGCCTACACCATTACAGCCATTACGAACTCGGGCTCAAAAATTATAACGCAGGTATATGTATGAGTGATTTACCAGTCATTTATGATGAATCTGGCCCGGTCCCGCAAACCGCCGAGGAGTTGCGCACCAAAATCGTATCGCTGGCCACTGAAATGGCTCCGGGTATCACAACCGAACTTCCTGGCTCATTGATTGAGGATATGGTCAGCACCAGCACCGGCGGTGCTATTGTTTGTGACCAGGCCCGCGTAGATCTCCTTAACTCAGTCGGACCGTTAGGCGCGAACATCTCACTTCTTAATTTGCTTTCTCAGCAGTACGGTGTTCCTGGGCAAAAGTCAGAGGGGTTAACGACGGTTCCAATATCGTTTTCTGGGCCAGCAGGATTTGCCATCCCGCAGGGGTTCCTGGTGTCGGACGGAAATTACCAATACGCATTGGATGATGCGACGATCATACCGTCTTCAGGAACGACATCACCTGTAACCTGTAATGCCACGGTGAGTGGGGTATGGGCTGTTCCCGTTGGAACGGTGACTAACATTGTGACGAGCTTGCCAGCAGATATAACGCTGACCTGCACAAACCTCACCGCTGGCGTACCCGGCAGCGAAACCGAAACCGTCCCAGAATATAGGGTTCGTGTGTGGGATGCGGGAATGAAGACCGTCCAGGGGTATCCTGGATTTATCCGCACCGAGCTTAATGCGGTCGAAAATATTGTGGCCAGACTCACCTCTGTCGTTCAGGATGGTAATTATTGGGTGATCATGTGTGGCGGTGGCGACATTTATTCGATGGCGGGCGCTATCTATAAAGCAGCGGGTGATATTAGTCGATTGAAGGGAAGCACCTTGAATGTGACGGGGATCAGTAATGCCAATCCGGGGGTGGTTACCACTGACTTAACTCACGGATTTTCGTCTGGGCAAGTTGTCAGAATCACCGGCGCGAATGGTATTACTGGCGTGAATGATGTCGAACTGACGGTTGCTGTTGTTACCCCTCACTCTTTCTCGATTGGCATTGATACCAGCAGCTCGGGGGCCTGGGCGAGTGGCGGAGAAATTACGCCAAACCTCAGGAATCAGACGGTAACGATTAATGACTGGCCTGATAATTACGCAATTCCGTTCGTAACGCCATTACAGCAACTGGTTACCATAACGTATCAATGGCGCACTGAAGGAAGTAATTACCTGACAGATGCCACAATTATGTCGTTGGTATCTGCTCCGACGATTAATTACATCAACGGGATATACTCTGGTAAGCCGTTAAACATTAATACCCTCAAGGATGTTTTTCTTGATGCGGTCAATGGCACGCTTAACAAAGACCTGTTCAGTGTCCTTAATGTCGTTGTTACAGTTAATGGTACGATTACGGGTGTTGATGCCAATACCAACATTATCAGTGGTGACCCATACAGCTATTGGTTTATTCCTGATGATGGGGTCTATGTTTCTGGAGCGTAATAATGCTTGAAGATATTATCCGTGCTTATCTTTATACACAGTATAACGATGACGAAAACCTACAAGCATTTGTTGATGCATACAATACCGTAGCCAAAGGTGTTTATGACTGGATGGTTAATGCCAACCTCCCGGTATTTATTGGTCCTTATAATTCTGGCGATCAGTTGAAATGGATTGCAGCGGGTATCTATGGGGTAAGTCCACCAATACTCATTAGCTCGAAGCAGAATATCTATGGCCCATATAACTCATTAACTTTCAACACGATTGCGTTTAACGGTAGAAAAGTTGTAGACCAATCTGAGCAGGTTGTGGCATCAGACGACTTGTTTAAGCGGGTGATGACATGGAATTTCTACAAAGGTGATGGGTTCTACTTCACCATTCCATGGCTTAAGCGCCGAGTCTTGCGGTTCCTTACTGGTGTTGATGGTGTCGACGTTGTCAACGACCAGCGCTGGAGTATATCCGTGCTGTTCTCGTCATCAGGCGCGACGATCTCAATCATTAAAGGATACCGAAAGCTGACTGATTCAGCGATGTTCAATGCCAGCGCTTTCAATACGCGCGCCTTTAACCAGAATAGCAGTGTACTGATTAAAAGCACCGAGTATGAGTATGCTGCGTTGTTCAAGCAGGCCTTTGATAGCGGGCTACTACATATGCCATTTTACCAACCAGTTACCGTGACTATCGTTGGTTGAAGTTGTCACGGCACAGTGTAAGATTTACTCACAATCCATTGCGCGTTAGGGAAGAAAATGAAAGGTTTATGCGGGGTGATTTTTTCATGCATGGTGCTAGTTGGTTGTGCGAACCCATCAATTCAGAAGCAGAGGGACATTTTAGTCTCAAGAGCCCCATCAGATTACGCTGTAAATGGTAGTACTACACCAGTAAGAATGAATGATATCAGGGAACAGTTAGTTTCCAATGGATGGGAAACCAATGATTTTATAAAAAGACTTACTGATAAATGCTATCACTTGTCTTATTATGATTCAGGAAGTTGCGCTCTTGATTACTATTATGGTGAATTGCTAACGAGAAAATCTGAAAAACAAAGCGCCGCTTGTGATAAAAATGAAGAGTGCGTAAGAAATAGGAATGTTGATTCAGCATCACAATCTCTCAATGCTACATATTATCTCGTAATGGCGAGAAATCAATACGACCAGTCATGGTTTGATTTAAACATCAGGTCTCTGTGTAAATCAGCAGGGATTGCTCAGCGCAATGGGATTTCTTTGGATAGAATAAAATATGATGTTGAGCAGCAGCCTGGATTATCTCCAGAGGTAAGGGGGCAATTCAGGGATGTTGCTGCCGCTTGCTGGGTATTGAGTAAAAATGGTATCCAAGATGGTACAACCACCATTAAAAATATTTATTGATCGATAGCTCACTTAGGTGGGCTTTTTTGATACCCAAACCTCGCTTCGGCGGGGTTTTTTATTACCTAAATTTCAGGAGGACAAATGTCCTTAACCTTACTGGCATCAAACAATGCCTCAACAGTACTGGCTTCGTCAATCAATGCTAGCGCCACGACGCTTACGGTAAACACTGGAGCGGGTAGTTTATTCCCAAGCCCGGTAGCGGGAACCAGTTTCTTTAAGCTCACCCTCATTGACGCAGCGACAGGGCAATTAACTGAGATTGTACACGTCACAGCCAGAACTGGCGATGTGATGACGATTGAACGAGCTCAAGAGGGAACCGTCGCGCGAGTATGGTCTGCGAACGATATCGCTGCAAACATGATGACAGCAGGAACGCTGTCTTACATTTTGGTGAATTTTCAGCCACTCGACGCCACGCTGACGGCGCTAGCGGGATTAACCGGTGCCGCTGATAAGCTGCCGTACTTCAACGGCGACGACACCGCAGCGTTAACTGTGCTTACCGCTTTCGCCCGCGAAATTCTGGCGCAAACTGACGCAGCTGGCGTCCTCTCAAAGCTTGGTTTAGGAAATACGAAGTATGGAGCACCACTAATCGGTCAGTTAATCGAATGGCCGCTTCAGAAAATGCCACATGAAATCTGGCCTGATATGGGACAGGAGTACATCCCGTACAT
>NZ_CABTJS010000042.1:0-3119 GCF_902485085.1 uncultured Kluyvera sp. | reverse complement strand
GGCTATCTGACCTATGCCGAGGTCAATGACCATCTGCCGGAAGATATCGTCGATTCAGATCAGATCGAAGACATCATCCAAATGATCAACGACATGGGCATTCAGGTGATGGAAGAAGCGCCGGATGCCGATGATCTGTTGCTGGCTGAAACCTCCAACAACACTGATGAAGACGCGGAAGAAGCGGCTGCACAGGTTCTGTCCAGCGTGGAATCCGAAATCGGGCGTACAACCGACCCGGTGCGTATGTACATGCGCGAAATGGGTACGGTAGAACTGCTGACCCGCGAAGGCGAAATCGACATCGCTAAACGCATCGAAGACGGGATCAACCAGGTTCAGTGCTCCGTTGCCGAATACCCAGAAGCCATTACCTACCTGCTGGAACAGTACGATCGCGTTGAAGCTGAAGAAGCGCGTCTGTCTGACCTGATCACCGGTTTCGTTGACCCGAACGCTGAAGAAGATATGGCGCCTACCGCCACTCACGTCGGTTCCGAACTGTCTCAGGAAGAGATGGATGACGACGATGAAGACGAAGACGACGACAGCGACGATAGCAGCGACGATGACAACAGCATCGACCCAGAGCTGGCGCGTGAGAAATTTGGCGAGCTGCGTACTCAGTACGAAATCACTCGCGACACGATCAAAGCAAAAGGCCGTAGCCATGCCAGCGCTCAGGAAGAGATCCTGAAACTGTCTGAAGTGTTCAAGCAGTTCCGTCTGGTACCGAAGCAGTTCGACTACCTGGTAAACAGCATGCGTACCATGATGGACCGCGTGCGTACCCAGGAACGTATCATCATGAAGATGTGCGTTGAACAGTGCAAAATGCCGAAGAAAAACTTCATCACTCTGTTCACCGGCAATGAAACCAGCGAAACCTGGTTCAACGCGGCTATCGCGATGAACAAACCGTGGTCTGAAAAGCTGCACGACGTAAAAGAAGACGTTATGCGCAGCCTGCAGAAACTGCAGCAGATTGAAGAAGAGACCGGCCTGACCATCGAGCAGGTTAAAGATATCAACCGTCGTATGTCCATCGGTGAAGCGAAAGCCCGCCGCGCGAAGAAAGAGATGGTTGAAGCAAACTTACGTCTGGTTATTTCTATCGCGAAGAAATATACCAACCGTGGTCTGCAGTTCCTTGACCTGATTCAGGAAGGTAACATCGGCCTGATGAAAGCGGTAGATAAGTTTGAATACCGCCGCGGCTACAAGTTCTCCACCTACGCAACCTGGTGGATCCGTCAGGCGATCACCCGTTCTATCGCAGACCAGGCGCGCACCATCCGTATTCCGGTGCATATGATTGAGACCATCAACAAGCTCAACCGTATCTCCCGCCAGATGCTGCAAGAGATGGGTCGTGAACCGACGCCAGAAGAGCTGGCCGAGCGCATGCTGATGCCAGAAGATAAGATTCGTAAGGTGCTGAAAATCGCCAAAGAGCCAATCTCCATGGAAACGCCAATCGGCGACGATGAAGATTCGCATCTGGGTGATTTCATCGAGGATACCACCCTTGAGCTGCCGCTGGACTCTGCAACCACCGAGAGCCTGCGTGCTGCCACCCACGACGTTCTGGCTGGCCTGACCGCCCGTGAAGCGAAAGTCCTGCGTATGCGTTTCGGTATCGATATGAACACCGACCATACGCTGGAAGAAGTGGGTAAACAGTTTGACGTTACCCGCGAACGTATCCGTCAGATCGAAGCGAAGGCGCTGCGTAAACTGCGTCACCCAAGCCGCTCTGAAGTGCTGCGTAGCTTCCTGGACGATTAATCGCCCCGGTAAGAACGTAAAAAAGCTCCCTGATGGGAGCTTTTTTTTGCCTGTAATTCGGTGCATTTCCCGGCGGCGCTACGCTTGGCCGGGCTACAGGCCGCGCGTTTTCAACGCCACATCCAGTTCCTGATACGCCTCTACCAGCTTATCCAGCGTAATCCGGCTCAGCCCGCTCGGGTTCGGCAACACCCACACCTCGGTATCACCAATCATGTAGGTCTGCTTACCCCACGTCGCCCCGCGCTGCCCTAAGCCGCGCTCAAAGGCCTGCTTACCGAGCACCGCCAGCGCAGCTGGCTTGTAACGCTCAACCTTCTCAATCAGCTCCTGCCCGCCGCTGCGCAGTTCCTGCAGACTGACCTCACTCGCCTGCACCGTCGGGCGCTCAACCAGCTTAGTGACGCCACAATGAAACATCAGCATCTGCTCCGCCTCTTCCGGCTTCAACTGACGCTCGGTAAACCCCGCAAGGTGCAGCACCTTCCAGAAGCGGTTTGCCGGATGGGCAAAGGGATAGCCCAGAGAAGAAGATGACAGCCCCGGGTTAATGCCGCAGAACAGCACCCGCAGCCCCGAATCAATAATGTCCTTAACCATAATATTCTCGACCAATACATCGTGGGATCAGTATAACGAATTGAAAATGCGTTGTTTATAAAAACAGCATGTGCACGCTTAACGCTGGATTGGCGCTCGCTGTTACTTTATAATCGTCCGCTACCCGGCCCCTTAGCTCAGTGGTTAGAGCAGGCGACTCATAATCGCTTGGTCGCTGGTTCAAGTCCAGCAGGGGCCACCAAACAAAACAAGGAGTTAGATTAGAAATCGTCTGACTCCTTTTTCTTTGGATGCGATTTGGGTCAGGTAATGGGTCAGGTAAGGAATTGCTACCCTGCCCTCTTCATCTCGCTGCCAGCATCCCCGGATAGTGATGAAAGCCAGTAGCACTGCCTGTAATATTCACCGTACCGAATTTTTACGGCTTTGCCGCAACAAGCCAGTTGCCTGCCGCGCTCGCAGAATGTCTACAGCCCGGAGATAAGGGGATTGTTCCTGCCAGTTAAATCCCTTCCTGTCGATACGCACCAGTTCGTATTTTTCCACCAGAAAATTCACGGCATCAGCCAGCGAGATCCCGGCATCGATATGTTCCTGTATAACACGTTCCTCACTGAACGGTGTGTCGTTGAGGGTGAGACCATAGTGCTGTTCCAGCAGGCGTGTCAGTAGCATTTGCCAGACAGCCACGGGTGACAGGCAGGGCTTCACCGCCCGCTGAGTTGTTGCAGGTAAAGTTTTCATGTTTGCTCTCGTGAAAGTTATTAGCG
>NZ_CABTJS010000041.1:0-1049 GCF_902485085.1 uncultured Kluyvera sp. | reverse complement strand
CTGTCTGACATCCTGGGCGACGAAGACCACCTGGGCGATATGGACTTCAAAGTGGCGGGTTCCCGCGACGGTATCTCTGCACTGCAGATGGATATCAAAATTGAAGGTATCACCAAAGAGATCATGCAGGTTGCTCTGAACCAGGCTAAAGGTGCGCGTCTGCACATCCTGGGTGTGATGGAACAGGCGATTAACGCGCCACGTGGCGACATTTCTCAGTTCGCTCCACGTATCCACACCATCAAGATCAATCCAGACAAGATCAAAGACGTTATCGGTAAAGGCGGTTCTGTAATCCGTGCCCTGACCGAAGAAACCGGCACCACCATCGAAATCGAAGATGACGGTACCGTTAAGATCGCAGCGACCGACGGTGAGAAAGCGAAATTCGCTATCCGTCGTATCGAAGAGATCACTGCAGAAATCGAAGTAGGTCGTATCTACAACGGTAAAGTGACCCGTATCGTTGACTTTGGCGCGTTCGTTGCCATCGGTGGCGGTAAAGAAGGTCTGGTACACATCTCTCAGATCGCTGACAAGCGCGTTGAGAAAGTGACCGACTACCTGCAGATGAACCAGGAAGTACCGGTTAAGGTTCTGGAAGTTGACCGTCAGGGCCGTATCCGTCTTAGCATTAAAGAAGCAACCGAGCAGTCTCAGCCTGCCGCCGCACCGGAAGCTCCGGTAGCGGAACAGGGCGAGTAAGGTTTGCCTTTTGCCCTCCGCGTTTGCGGAGGGCACATTTAGCTGGCAGGATGCCTTGTTTGCAGGCGGGGGACAGGACGTTCATCCAATTGTTGTCTTCGGGAGTGGGAAATGAAGCCTTTTTTGCGCTGGTGTTTCGTTGCGACAGCACTCACGCTGGCAGGATGCAGCAACTCTGCCTGGCGTAAGAGTGAAGTCCTCGCAGTGCCATTGCAACCGACGTTACAGCAGGAAGTGATCCTGGCACGCATGGAACAAATACTTGCCAGTCGGGCTTTAACCGATGACGAACGCGCACAGCTTTTATATGAGCGCGGAGTGTTGTATGATAGTCTCGGTCTGAG
>NZ_CABTJS010000040.1:0-7810 GCF_902485085.1 uncultured Kluyvera sp. | reverse complement strand
TCGAACAACGCGTAAATTCTGACGTACTGACCGTTTCTACCGTTAACTCTCAGGATCAGGTAACTCAAAAACCCCTGCGTGACTCGGTTAAACAGGCACTGAAGAACTATTTTGCTCAACTGAACGGTCAGGATGTTAATGACCTGTATGAGCTGGTACTGGCTGAAGTAGAACAGCCCCTGTTGGACATGGTGATGCAATACACCCGTGGTAACCAGACCCGCGCAGCCCTGATGATGGGCATCAACCGTGGTACTCTGCGTAAGAAACTGAAAAAATACGGCATGAACTGATACTAATCAGTTAATTGCTTGATTTTGAAGGCGCTACTCGGCATGGGGAAGCGCCTTTTTTATTGCCTGTTTTACGCCTCGGCGTAGACGATACGGTAGCCCTGATCCTCAGGAATAACCCGCGCAAAGCCCGACCCACCGAAGTGCATCCCCGCCACCAGCAGCTTTTCTGCCGCCGCCTGCGCCAGAATACGTTTACGCGATGCTTTCGCCTGTTCGCTATCGATATCAAAAGCAATGCTTACCCCGGGGTGCGCGGTCTGAATATAGGGGAAGTGAACAATGTCACCCCAGATAATCAGGCAAGCTTCCGGAGTATCAATTCTGAACCCCGTATGCCCCGGCGTGTGCCCTGGCAGAGGGACGGGATGAATTCCCTCGGCAATCGGCGCATCGCTCAGCAGGCGAACACGCTCACCATAGGTGGCTAGCGTCTGGCGCGCGCGGATAAAGTTACGCTGCTGACGTTCGTTAGCCTGTGCAAACCGTGCATCATCCAGCCAGAACGCCTTCTCAAGCGGATGCAGGTAGAGAGCGGCGTTAGGATAAACCGCCATGCCTTCCTCATCCAGCAAGCCCCCCAGATGGTCAGGATGAGCGTGAGTCAGCAACACGGTATCCACCGTTTCAGGCTGGACGCCAGCCCCCTGCAAATTGGCTTTCAGCTGCCCGCCCACGTTATTGACGCCGCCGGTTCCTGAATCCACCAGAATCGTTCGTCCGCGCCCACGGATAAGATAACCATAGATATGCAGATTTCCAGGCTCGGTAATCCCAGCCTGCTTCTGGATCTCCCCAGCCTCTGTCGTGCTAATACCGGACAGGAGTTCGAGACTCGCTGCCATATTACCGTCGCTGAGCGGCGTCACCAGAAAGTCGCCAATCTGGCGAGAAATCGCGTTCATAAACACCTCGTTACGGGGATGATGAGTAGAAGAATAAGATGACAGAAGCCGAAAGCAGAGGACAGCGGAAGCAGAGCCAGATGAATAATCTTCAGGCTTCCCTGCCTGAGAGGATACGCAGTTACTGGTTAACAACCAGCGTAGGCCGGGTAGCCCACTGACGTTGAGCACAAACGGTCGCCATAATATTGTCGACAAGCAGCGGAGCCTGTTGATAGAGATCAAACTGCAGTGGGTCCATCAGCCAATTTTTGATAATGCCGCTAAATGCGCTATGTAAGACAATCAATATAATTTCAATGTCTGTATCAGCAGGTAATATTTTGTTACGCACGCAGGCCTGCAATTCATTTCGCATGGAATCATAGCTAAAACCTATTTTTTTTCTGATTTCATGCTCCGGCACCATATCGCTGCTAAATTCACACTTATGATACAGGATCTGCATCAGCGCGCGCTGCCGCGGCGTTTCAGCAATATATTGCAAACCAACGACGAATTTATTTCTTAAGTTTAATAGTGGATTTGCGCTGTCTATTTGTATCAATTTATGATGGATTAGGTCGCGCAACGGTAGTTGTTCTTCCCACATCGCATTAAATAATTCACTTTTGCTGGCAAAATGCCAGTAAACCGCACCGCGAGTTACCCCGGCAGCATCCGCAATGTCGGTCAGGGTGGTGTTACTCACGCCCCGCAGCGCAAACTGCTCAATGGCTGAATCAAGCAGCAGCTGGCGCGTCTTGAGCGCCTCTTCTTTCGTTTTTCTGGCCATAGCCTACGTCACTTACCGCAAACTTCACGGTGGATGGAAAATCCATTTAATTTACCATTTAGGCTAACAACAGTATTTACCAAAAAGTTTGATAAGTACTAAAAATCAATAAATCCATTAAACATATATTTAATTAATTTATATTCACATTATGAATGCATAATTCCATCACTCCTCTTTTCAGATTCTCTAATCCTGCTATTTTTGCGTTTCCGTGCCTTTGGTGATCGTTCAAAAATAACTATCTCTTACATCCACCGATGTTTATTTGTAGGATAACGAACTGCATTTTTTATTCACCCTTTCTTTCACAGATTTTTAGTCAAACCAGGCTATCAATCTATAAGGAACAGCAATGACGAGTCACGCCAGGGTTACACTTTTATCCAGCTTAATTATCTCAGCAGCATTACTTAGCGGCTGTGATAATTCTGGAAGCCAGCAAGCGCATGCGCCAATGCCTCAGGTTACCGTTCACACCGTTAACAATGCGCCATTGTCCATCACTACCGAATTACCAGGCCGTACCTCTGCGTTTCGCGTCGCTGAAGTTCGTCCACAGGTCAGCGGCATTATCCTGAAACGCAACTTTGTGGAAGGGAGTGATGTTGAGGCCGGTCAGTCTCTTTATCAAATAGACCCGGCCACCTACCAGGCGGCCTATGACAGCGCGAAAGGCGACCAGACGAAAGCAGAAGCCGCTGCGGTCATCGCTCACCTGACCGTGAAGCGCTATGTTCCTCTGCTAGGCACCAAATACATCAGCCAACAGGACTATGACCAGGCGGTAGCAACAGCACGCCAGGCCGATGCGGACGTCATGGCGGCGAAAGCCGCCGTTGAGACCGCACGTATTAACCTGGCCTATACCAAAGTGACCTCGCCAATCACCGGCCGCATTGGTAAATCCAGCGTGACTGAAGGCGCTCTGGTGACCAACGGGCAGTCAGATGCCATGGCAACAGTACAGCAGTTGGATCCTATCTACGTCGATGTCACTCAGTCCAGCAGCGACTTTATGCGCCTCAAGCAAGAAAGCCTGCAGCAGGGCGGCGACGCCAAAAGCGTGCAGTTGTTGATGGAAAACGGTCAAACCTACGCGCTGAAAGGTTCGCTGCAGTTCACAGACGTTACCGTGGATGAAAGCACCGGCTCTATCACCCTTCGCGCCATTTTCCCTAACCCGCAGCATGTACTACTGCCAGGGATGTTCGTGCGTGCGCGCATCGATGAAGGTGTGAACCCAAATGCCATGCTGGTTCCACAGCAGGGCGTCACTCGTACACCTCGCGGTGATGCCACCGTCCTGCTGGTGAACGATAAAAACCAGGTCGAAACACGCAACGTCGTTGCCGCACAAGCGATTGGCGATCAGTGGCTGATTACCAGCGGCCTGAAAGCGGGCGATAAGGTGATTGTCAGCGGGCTGCAGAAAGTGCGCCCGGGCGCAACCGTGAAGGCTGAAGAGGATACCGCAGCGCCTGCTGCGAAATAAGGTACCGACCACATGTCTAAGTTTTTTATCCATCGACCGGTGTTTGCCTGGGTTCTGGCCATCATCATGATGATTGCGGGTGGCTTGGCCATCCTGCAGTTGCCAATCGCGCAGTACCCGACGATCGCTCCACCTGCCGTGGCTATTTCAGCAACCTATCCAGGTGCTGATGCGCAAACCGTGCAGGATACCGTCACCCAGGTTATCGAACAGAATATGAACGGTATCGATAACCTGATGTACATGTCCTCAACCAGTGACTCCGCGGGTTCCGTGACCATCACCCTGACCTTTAAGTCAGGCACCGATCCGGATATCGCCCAGGTTCAGGTTCAGAACAAGCTCTCTCTGGCAACACCGCTGCTGCCGCAGGAAGTGCAGCAGCAGGGTATCAGCGTTGAGAAGTCGAGCAGCAGCTTCCTGATGGTAGCCGGGTTTATCTCTGATAACCCAACGACCGTACAGGACGATATTTCTGACTACATCGCCTCTAACGTTAAGGACCCTATCAGCCGTCTGAACGGCGTGGGTGACGTGCAGCTTTTTGGTGCGCAGTATGCGATGCGTATCTGGCTCGACGGCAACCTGCTCAACAAATACAACCTGACGCCGGTTGATGTCATCAATCAGTTAAAGGTACAGAACGACCAGATTGCGGCAGGCCAGCTGGGCGGTACGCCAGCGGTGAAAGGCCAGCAGTTGAACGCTTCAATTATTGCGCAGACGCGTCTGAAAGATCCGGTTGAGTTCGGTAAAGTGACTCTGCGCGTGAACGCCGATGGTTCGGTGGTACATCTGAGCGACGTCGCGCGTATTGAACTCGGCGGTGAGAACTACAACGTCGTCGCACGTATTAACGGTAAACCAGCATCGGGGCTTGGGATCAAGCTGGCGACCGGCGCGAACGCGCTGGATACTGCCAACGCCATCAAAGCCAAGCTCGCGGAGCTACAACCTTTCTTCCCGCAGGGAATGAAGGTTGTCTATCCGTATGACACCACGCCGTTCGTGACCATCTCGATTCACGAAGTTATTAAGACGCTGTTTGAGGCGATTATTCTCGTCTTCCTCGTCATGTACCTGTTCTTGCAGAACATCCGTGCGACGCTTATTCCAACTATCGCCGTCCCGGTAGTGCTGCTCGGGACCTTCGCCGTACTGTCGATGTTTGGCTACTCGATAAACACCCTAACCATGTTCGGGATGGTGCTCGCGATAGGTCTGCTCGTCGATGATGCCATCGTGGTGGTGGAAAACGTCGAGCGCGTGATGATTGAGGAGAAGCTATCGCCCGTCGAGGCCACCGAGAAATCGATGGAGCAGATCCAGGGCGCGCTGGTTGGGATCGCGATGGTGCTGTCAGCGGTATTCGTACCGATGGCCTTCTTTGGCGGCTCAACCGGGGCTATCTATCGCCAGTTCTCGATAACCATCGTTTCCGCAATGGCGCTGTCGGTACTGGTTGCCCTGATCCTGACCCCAGCGCTGTGCGCCACGCTGCTGAAACCCGCTTCTGTGGATCACTACGAGAAGAAAGGGTTCTTCGGCTGGTTTAACAATAAGTTTGACCAGAGCGTTAACCACTATACCAATAGCGTCAGCGGTATCTTGCGTTCCACTGGGCGTTACCTGCTTATCTATGTGCTGATTGTTGTCGGCATGGCGGTGCTGTTTATGCGCCTGCCAACGTCCTTCCTGCCGGACGAAGACCAGGGGGTATTCCTGACCATGGTTCAGCTTCCTGCTGGTGCGACACAGGAGCGCACGCAGAAGGTGTTGGATACGGTGACCCACTATTACCTCAATAACGAGAAGGCGAACGTTGAGAGCGTCTTTACCGTTAACGGCTTCAGCTTTAGCGGCCAGGGTCAGAACTCCGGTATGGCGTTTGTGAGCCTGAAGCCTTGGGATGAACGTAGCGGGGAAGAAAATAGCGCTGAATCCGTCATCAAGCGTGCCACGATGGCCTTCAGCCAGATTAAAGATGCGATGGTGTTCCCGTTCAACATGCCGGCGATTATCGAGCTGGGCACGGCGACCGGTTTCGACTTCGAGCTGATTGACCAGGGTAACCTCGGTCATACCGCATTGACCCAAGCCCGTAACCAGCTTCTGGGTATGGTGCAGCAGCATCCCGATCAGCTGGTTCGTGTGCGTCCAAACGGCCTGGAAGATACCGCGCAGTTCAAACTCGATGTCGACCAGGAAAAAGCGCAGGCATTAGGCGTCTCACTGTCCGATATCAATGAGACCATTTCTGCTGCGCTAGGCGGCTACTACGTCAACGACTTTATTGACCACGGTCGCGTGAAGAAGGTCTACGTTCAGGCTGACGCGAAGTTCCGCATGCTGCCAAGCGACGTCAACAATATGTACGTACGCAGCTCAAACGGTGAGATGGTGCCATTCTCCGCCTTCGTGACTTCACGTTGGGTGTATGGCTCTCCACGTCTGGAACGCTATAACGGTCTGCCATCGATGGAGATCCTCGGTGAAGCGGCCCCGGGTAAAAGTACCGGTGAGGCGATGGCCCTGATGGAACAACTGGCCAGCAAACTGCCTTCAGGCATTGGCTTTGACTGGACGGGAATGTCCTATCAGGAACGTCTGTCCGGCAACCAGGCGCCAGCGCTGTACGCCATCTCATTGATTGTCGTCTTCCTGTGTCTGGCCGCACTCTATGAGAGCTGGTCTATTCCGTTCTCCGTTATGTTAGTAGTGCCATTAGGTGTTGTGGGAGCGCTTCTGGCCGCCTCATTACGAGGTCTGAATAACGACGTGTACTTCCAGGTAGGTCTGCTGACAACCATTGGTCTATCGGCGAAGAACGCCATTCTGATCGTGGAGTTTGCTAAAGATCTTATGGATAAAGAAGGTAAAGGGATCATTGAAGCAACGCTCGAAGCATCACGTATGCGTCTGCGCCCTATTCTGATGACCTCTCTGGCCTTTATCCTCGGCGTTATGCCTCTGGTTATCAGCCGCGGTGCAGGTAGTGGTGCGCAGAACGCAGTTGGTACCGGCGTCATGGGCGGGATGCTGACCGCGACGCTGCTGGCCATCTTCTTCGTGCCAGTATTCTTCGTTGTCGTGAGACGTCGCTTTACCAAACACTCTGAGTAACGCAATCACTCAGGATAAAAGGCGCCTACGGGCGCCTTTCTTTTTGTTCGGTAATCAGGAAGTTTAGTGGTGCAGGCTCAATACGTTAGGCTGTGCCACCATCAGTTACGCTTCGTAGCGCACCATTTCGTTATTTTCTTCTGCATCATTTCTACATAATCCCACCGTTTTCAGGCTCCCTTCTCCACGATATTTACGAACCACATAAATTGAGATTATTTCCCCTACCAATGGGCTATAGCGTAGGTGATAAAATAAGCCATTCCGTAATACGCCATATTTCTGGCGTAATGAAACGGATTATTTAGAGGCTACATCATGAAAAAATTTATTCTGGTGACGCTGCTGGCAACGCTGCTTGCTGGCTGCGCGCATGACTCACCTTGTGTACCCGTTTATGACGATCAGGGCCGTCTGGTTCACACCAACACCTGCATGAAAGGGACCACCCAGGACAACTGGGAAACCGCAGGTGCTATCGCCGGTGGCGCTGCAGCTCTGGCGGGCCTGACGCTGGGTATCGTGGCACTGACCAAATAACACAACGGCCAGAAAGCGCATGCTTTCTGGCCGTCTCTGCGCTTATTGTCATCGTCAGGATGACATCGCCGTCAATTTTATTATCAACAAAACCCACCTCTTTTAATTCCCGTCGACGATCTAAATAGCTCATCATAATAAAGAGATAGCGAACGTTGTCTTATTTTCAGCACCATGCTTGCTTCGCATGGAATATTTTGTTGAGGCAGGAGATAGAGCATCGCTGTAGGCTGGATAAGGCGTCAATGCCGCCATCCGGCAAAGTGCACCATCCCGGAGTCGGCGTAAAACGCCTCGTCCGGGCTACGGACCGGGCATTATACGTGCACATTATTACCGTCTGTAGCCGGACGAGCGCAGCGACCCCGGGACTTCACCACGTTTTCATTTCCCACAGACGTAAAAAAGCCCATCCTGACGGATGGGCTTTTTTACTAAATTGATGTCTGGCAGTTCCCTACTCTCGCATGGGGAGACCCCACACTACCATCGGCGCTACGGCGTTTCACTTCTGAGTTCGGCATGGGGTCAGGTGGGACCACCGCGCTACAGCCGCCAGACAAATTCTTTACTAAGTGCCAAACTTTAACCCGAAAAACTGGTGCTGATACCCAGAGTCGAACTGGGGACCTCACCCTTACCAAGGGTGCGCTCTACCAACTGAGCCATATCAGCACAC
>NZ_CABTJS010000039.1:0-3107 GCF_902485085.1 uncultured Kluyvera sp. | reverse complement strand
TCCAATATCATGGTCGTGTCCAGGCACTGGCAGATGCTGCCCGTGAAGCTGGCCTTCAGTTCTAAGGTAGAGGTGTAAGATGGCTCACATCGAAAAACAGGCTGGCGAACTGCAGGAAAAGCTGATCGCGGTAAACCGCGTATCTAAAACCGTTAAAGGTGGTCGTATTTTCTCCTTCACAGCTCTGACTGTAGTAGGCGATGGTAACGGTCGCGTTGGTTTTGGTTACGGTAAAGCGCGTGAAGTTCCAGCAGCGATCCAGAAAGCGATGGAAAAAGCCCGTCGCAACATGATTAACGTCGCGCTGAACAACGGCACCCTGCAGCACCCAGTTAAAGGTGTTCACACGGGTTCTCGTGTATTCATGCAGCCAGCTTCAGAAGGTACCGGTATCATCGCCGGTGGTGCAATGCGCGCCGTTCTGGAAGTTGCTGGGGTTCATAACGTTCTGGCTAAAGCATATGGTTCCACCAACCCGATCAACGTGGTTCGTGCAACTATTGATGGCCTGGAAAATATGAATTCTCCAGAAATGGTCGCTGCCAAGCGTGGTAAATCCGTTGAAGAAATTCTGGGGTAATTGACCATGGCAAAGACTATTAAAATCACTCAAACCCGCAGTGCAATCGGTCGTCTGCCGAAACACAAGGCAACGCTGCTTGGCCTGGGTCTGCGTCGTATTGGTCATACCGTTGAGCGCGAGGATACTCCTGCTGTTCGTGGTATGGTCAACGCGGTTTACTTCATGGTTAAAGTTGAGGAGTAAGAGATGCGTTTAAATACTCTGTCTCCGGCCGAAGGCTCTAAAAAGGCGGGTAAACGCCTGGGTCGTGGTATCGGTTCTGGCCTCGGCAAAACCGGTGGTCGTGGTCACAAAGGTCAGAACTCTCGTTCTGGCGGTGGCGTACGTCGCGGTTTCGAGGGTGGCCAGATGCCACTGTACCGTCGTCTGCCGAAGTTCGGCTTCACCTCTCGCAAAGCAGCGATCACAGCGGAAATCCGTCTGTCTGACCTGGCGAAAGTTGAAGGCGGCGTTGTAGACCTGAACACGCTGAAAGCAGCAAACATTATCGGTATCCAGATCGAGTTCGCGAAAGTGATCCTGGCTGGTGAAGTTTCTACTCCGGTAACTGTTCGTGGCCTGCGTGTTACTAAAGGTGCTCGTGCTGCTATCGAAGCTGCTGGCGGTAAAATTGAGGAATAAGTAGCAGATGGCTAAGCAACCGGGATTAGATTTTCAAAGTGCCAAAGGTGGATTTGGCGAGCTGAAACGCAGACTGCTGTTTGTTATCGGCGCGCTGATTGTGTTCCGTATTGGCTCTTTTATTCCGATCCCTGGTATCGATGCCGCTGTACTTGCCAAACTGCTTGAGCAACAGCGAGGCACCATCATTGAAATGTTCAACATGTTCTCTGGTGGTGCTCTCAGCCGTGCTTCTATCTTCGCACTGGGTATTATGCCGTACATTTCGGCATCGATTATTATCCAGCTGCTGACGGTCGTTCATCCGGCCCTGGCAGAGTTGAAGAAAGAAGGGGAGTCTGGACGTCGTAAGATTAGTCAGTACACCCGTTACGGTACTCTGGTGCTGGCAATATTCCAGTCGATCGGTATTGCTACCGGTCTTCCGAATATGCCTGGTATGCAGGGCCTGGTGTTAAACCCGGGCTTTGCATTCTACTTCACCGCTGTTGTAAGTCTGGTCACAGGGACAATGTTCCTGATGTGGCTCGGCGAACAGATTACTGAGCGTGGTATCGGTAACGGTATCTCAATCATTATCTTCGCCGGTATTGTTGCGGGCCTCCCGCCAGCCATCGCCCACACTATCGAGCAAGCGCGTCAAGGCGACCTGCACTTCCTCCTGTTGCTGTTGGTTGCAGTATTAGTATTTGCAGTGACGTTCTTTGTTGTCTTTGTTGAACGTGGTCAACGCCGCATTGTGGTGAACTACGCTAAGCGTCAGCAAGGTCGTCGTGTCTATGCTGCACAGAGCACACATTTACCGCTGAAAGTGAACATGGCGGGGGTTATCCCGGCTATCTTCGCTTCCAGTATTATTCTGTTCCCGGCAACCATCGCGTCATGGTTCGGGGGCGGTACTGGTTGGAACTGGCTGACAACAATTTCGCTGTATTTGCAGCCTGGGCAACCACTTTATGTGTTACTCTATGCGTCTGCGATCATCTTCTTCTGTTTCTTCTACACGGCGTTGGTCTTCAACCCGCGTGAAACAGCAGATAACCTGAAGAAGTCCGGTGCATTTGTACCAGGAATTCGTCCGGGAGAGCAAACGGCGAAGTATATCGATAAAGTAATGACTCGCCTGACTCTCGTTGGTGCGTTGTATATTACTTTTATCTGCCTGATCCCGGAGTTCATGCGTGATGCAATGAAAGTGCCGTTCTACTTCGGTGGGACATCGCTGCTGATCGTTGTTGTCGTGATTATGGACTTTATGGCTCAAGTGCAAACTCTGATGATGTCAAGTCAGTACGAGTCTGCATTGAAGAAGGCGAATCTGAAAGGCTACGGCCGTTAACAGTCGCCCGAGAAGTTACGGAGAGTAAAAATGAAAGTTCGTGCTTCCGTCAAGAAATTATGCCGTAACTGCAAAATCGTTAAGCGTGATGGTGTCATCCGTGTGATTTGCAGTGCCGAGCCAAAGCATAAACAGCGCCAAGGCTGATTTATTCGCATATTTTTCTTGCAAAGTTGGGTTGAGCTGGCTAGATTAGCCAGCCAATCTTTTGTATGTCTGTACGTTTCCATTTGAGTATCCTGAAAACGGGCTTTTCAGCATGGTGCGTACATATTAAATAGTAGGAGTGCATAGTGGCCCGTATAGCAGGCATTAACATTCCTGATCAGAAACATGCTGTGATCGCGTTAACCTCGATCTACGGCGTCGGCAAGACCCGTTCTAAAGCCATCCTGGCTGCTGCGGGTATCGCTGAAAATGTTAAGATCAGTGAGCTGTCTGAAGGACAAATCGACACGCTGCGTGACGAAGTTGCCAAATTTGTCGTTGAAGGTGATCTGCGCCGTGAAATCAGCATGAGCATCAAGCGCCTGATGGATCTTGGTTGCTATCGCGGTTTGCGTC
>NZ_CABTJS010000038.1:0-4411 GCF_902485085.1 uncultured Kluyvera sp. | reverse complement strand
GTTAACCGATTCCCGCCGTCAGGCGCTGCGTTCAGCTTCCCACTGGTATGCCGTGCTAAGCGGCGAGCGCGTCAGCCCACAACAGGAAGCGCGCTGGCAACAGTGGTATGAACAGGATCAGGATAACCAGTGGGCCTGGCAGCAGGTTGAAAACCTGCGCAACCAGCTTGGCGGTGTGCCTGGCGACGTTGCCAGCCGGGCGCTGCACGATACCCGCCTCACCCGCCGTCACGTGATGAAAGGATTACTGCTGTTGCTCGGCGCTGGCGGAGGCTGGCAACTCTGGCAGTCGGAAACCGGCGAAGGTCTGCGGGCAGATTACCGCACCGCCAAAGGCGCAGTCAGCCGTCAGCAACTGGAAGATGGCTCCCTGCTCACGCTGAATACCCAAAGCGCGGCGGATGTGCGTTTTGATGCGCATCAGCGCACCGTCCGGCTCTGGTACGGTGAAATCGCCATTACTACCGCGAAAGATGCCCTGCAACGCCCCTTCCGTATCCTGACCCGTCAGGGCCAGCTCACTGCTTTAGGGACAGAATTTACCGTCCGCCAGCAGGATAATTTCACGCAGCTTGACGTTCAGCAGCACGCTGTGGAAGTGCTTCTCGCCAGTGCCCCCGCGCAAAAACGCATCGTGAACGCTGGTGAAAGCCTGCAGTTCAGCGCCTCTGAGTTTGGCGCAGTGAAACCGCTGGATGACGAGAGTACAAGCTGGACGAAGGGCATCCTGAGCTTCAGCGATAAACCGCTGGGTGAGGTGATAGCCACGCTAAGCCGTTACCGCAACGGCGTGCTGCGCTGCGATCCCGCCGTTGCCGGGCTGCGCCTGAGCGGGACGTTCCCGCTGAAAAATACCGATGCGATCCTGAACGTTATCGCTCAAACGCTTCCCGTTAAAATTCAGTCTATTACGCGGTACTGGATAAACATTTCACCGCTGTAAGAAAAATAATTCTCATTTCGATTGTCCTTTTTACCTTCTCGTTCGACTCATAGCTGAACACAACAAAAATGATGATGGAGAAGGTATGACGCCGTTACGCGTTTTTCGTAAAACAACACCTTTGGTTAACGCCATTCGCCTGAGCCTGCTGCCGCTGGCCGGTCTCTCGTTTTCCGCTTTTGCTGCACAGGTTGATATCGCACCGGGATCGCTCGACAAAGCGCTCAATCAGTATGCCGCACACAGCGGAATTACCCTCTCGGTTGACGCCAGCCTGACGCGCGGCAAGCAGAGCAACGGCCTGCACGGAGATTACGACGTCGAGAGCGGCCTGCAACAGCTGCTGGACGGCAGCGGACTGCAGGTAAAACCGCTGGGAAATAACAGCTGGACGCTGGAGCCCGCGCCCGCGCCAAAAGAAGATGCCCTGACCGTGGTCGGCGACTGGCTGGGCGATGCGCGTGAAAACGACGTATTTGAACATGCTGGCGCGCGTGACGTGATCCGCCGTGAGGATTTCGCCAAAACCGGCGCAACCACCATGCGTGAGGTGCTTAACCGCATCCCTGGCGTCAGCGCGCCGGAAAACAACGGCACCGGCAGCCACGACCTGGCGATGAACTTTGGCATCCGGGGCCTGAACCCACGCCTCGCCAGCCGCTCGACCGTCCTGATGGACGGCATCCCCGTCCCCTTTGCCCCTTACGGTCAGCCGCAGCTTTCACTGGCTCCCGTTTCGCTCGGCAACATGGATGCCATTGACGTGGTGCGCGGTGGTGGTGCGGTGCGTTACGGACCGCAGAGCGTGGGCGGCGTGGTGAACTTTGTTACCCGTGCCATTCCGCAGGACTTTGGTATCGAGGCGGGCGTGGAAGGTCAGCTCAGCCCAACCTCTTCACAAAACAACCCGAAAGAGACGCACAACCTGATGGTGGGCGGCACAGCGGACAACGGTTTTGGCACCGCGCTGCTCTACTCCGGCACGCGCGGCAGTGACTGGCGCGAGCACAGCGCCACCCGCATCGACGACCTGATGCTGAAAAGCAAATATGCGCCGGATGAGGTGCACACCTTCAACAGCCTGCTGCAATATTACGACGGTGAAGCCGACATGCCCGGTGGCCTGTCTCGCGCGGATTACGACGCCGATCGCTGGCAATCCACCCGCCCGTATGACCGCTTCTGGGGCCGTCGCAAGCTGGCGAGCCTGGGCTACCAGTTCCAGCCGGACAGCCAGCATAAATTCAACATTCTGGGGTTCTACACCCAAACCCTGCGCAGCGGCTACCTGGAGCAAGGCAAACGCATCACCCTCTCGCCGCGTAACTACTGGGTGCGCGGTATTGAGCCACGCTACAGCCAGAGCTTTATGATCGGCCCTTCCGCGCACGAAGTGGGCGTGGGCTATCGCTATGTGAATGAATCAACGCATGAAATGCGTTACTACACCGCCACCAGCAGCGGGCAGTTGCCGTCCGGCTCAAGCCCTTACGACCGCGACACGCGTTCCGGCACCGAGGCGCACGCCTGGTATCTGGATGACAAAATCGACATCGGTAACTGGACCATCACGCCGGGTATGCGTTTCGAACATATCGAGTCATACCAGAACAACGCCATCAAAGGCACGCACGAAGAGGTGAGCTATAACGCACCGCTTCCGGCGTTGAACGTGCTCTATCACCTGACTGATAGCTGGAATCTTTATGCAAACACTGAAGGCTCGTTCGGCACCGTACAGTACAGCCAGATTGGCAAGGCTGTGCAAAGCGGCAATGTGGAACCGGAAAAAGCGCGAACCTGGGAACTCGGTACCCGCTACGACGACGGCGCGCTGACGGCGGAAATGGGGCTGTTCCTGATTAACTTTAACAATCAGTACGACTCCAACCAGACCAACGACACCGTCACTGCACGTGGCAAAACGCGCCATACCGGGCTGGAAACGCAGGCACGTTACGACCTGGGTACGCTAACGCCAACGCTTGATAACGTTTCCGTCTACGCCAGCTATGCGTATGTGAACGCGGAAATCCGCGAGAAAGGCGACACCTATGGCAATCAGGTGCCATTCTCCCCGAAACATAAAGGCACGCTGGGCGTGGACTACAAGCCGGGCAACTGGACGTTCAATCTGAACAGCGATTTCCAGTCCAGCCAGTTTGCGGATAACGCCAATACGGTGAAAGAGAGCGCCGACGGCAGTACCGGCCGCATTCCCGGCTTCATGCTCTGGGGCGCACGCGTGGCGTATGACTTTGGCCCGCAGATGGCAGATCTGAACCTGGCGTTCGGTGTGAAAAACATCTTCGACCAGGACTACTTCATCCGCTCTTATGACGACAACAACAAAGGCATCTACGCAGGCCAGCCGCGCACGCTGTATATGCAGGGGTCGTTGAAGTTCTGATGTGTTAACGCCCGGCTTGCCGGGCTTTTAGCTGGAATGTGATTATGTTGGCATTTATCCGTTTTGTTTTTGCAGGCCTGCTGCTGGTGATCAGCCACGCCTTTGCCGCCACGGTTCAGGACGAACACGGCACGTTTACACTCGAAAAAACGCCACAACGGATTGTGGTGCTGGAACTCTCGTTCGCCGATGCGCTGGCCGCCGTGGACGTCAGCCCGATCGGTATTGCCGACGATAACGATGCAAAACGCATCCTGCCCGAAGTGCGTGCGCACCTGAAACCGTGGCAGTCCGTCGGAACGCGCGCGCAGCCGAGCCTGGAAGCCATTGCTGCCCTGAAACCAGACCTGATCATTGCCGACAGCAGTCGCCATGCGGGGATTTACACCGCCTTGCAGCAAATCGCGCCGGTACTGCTGCTTAAGTCCCGCAACGAAACCTACGCTGAAAATTTGCACTCAGCGGCTATCATCGGCGAAGTGGTAGGTAAAAAACGAGAGATGCAGGCGCGTCTGGAACAACATAAAGAGAAGATGGCGCAGTGGGCCAGCCAGCTTCCCACAGGGACACGCGTGGCCTTTGGCACATCACGCGAACAGCTATTCAACCTGCATACCCAGGAGACCTGGACCGGCAGCGTGCTGGCTTCTCTGGGGCTGAACGTTCCCGCTGCGATGGCGGGCGCGTCCATGCCGTCCATCGGCCTGGAGCAACTGCTGGCGGTCAATCCTGCCTGGCTGCTGGTTGCCCACTATCGCGAAGAGAGCATTGTTAAACGCTGGCAACAAGATCCGCTCTGGCAGATATTAACCGCCGCGCAGAAGCAGCAGGTTGCTTCAGTCGACAGTAACGCCTGGGCGCGGATGCGCGGTATTTTTGCCGCAGAGCGTATTGCCGCTGACACGGTAAAAATCTTCCACCATCAGCCGCTTACCGATATGAAATGACCGCGCTAAAACACCCGGTGCTGCTGTGGGGGCTTCCCGTTGCAGTACTTATTATTATTTTCTGGCTGAGTCTGTTTTGCTACTCGGCCATTCCTGTTTCCGGAGCAGACG
>NZ_CABTJS010000037.1:0-47707 GCF_902485085.1 uncultured Kluyvera sp. | reverse complement strand
TTTAACGGAATAACGCTTGCTTACTATGACCGGAAAAGCCGTAGTATTATCCGGATAGACTAGGAAAGTGTTACCTATGTTCCCGGTCTGAAGTGTTACCTATGTATCCGGTCGTACAGCAGCGCCGCCGGGGCGGTGCCACGCCTCAAATCACTCCATCACACGCGCACGCTTAATGCGGCTCTCTTCGCTGGTTTCAGCCGATTCCACCAGCGCAAAGCTAAAGCTCACTTCGGTATGCGGCTGGTTGATGTTGCGCTCCTGAGAAAGCGCAACGTCGGTGATTTTCACCGGATCGGCAATCAGCTCTTCGCGAGTGGCAAAGGCAAAATCGTCCCACAGGTAGGCATCGCCGTTGAGGTTAATCTGCGTGGTCAGGTGCTTATAGCCCGGTGCCGACACGAAGAAATGAATGTGCGCCGGGCGATTACCGTGACGGCCTAACTGGTTGAGCAGCTTCTGCGTTGGGCCATCCGGCGGGCAGCCGTAGCCGCAAGGCACGATGCTTTGTACCGCGTAGCGCCCATCAGCACCGGTTTCCACGCGACGACGCAGATGATATTCGCTCTGCGACTGGTCAAAGAACGAGTAGCCGCCCAGCGTGTTCGCGTGCCAGATATCGACAATTGCGCCTGCCACCGGTTTTCCCTCAAGGTCGGTCACCTGCCCGTGCAGCCACATCGGCTCGCCCTGCTCGCTGCCGTCATCCATACGCGCAAACTGCTTGCTGAGCGGTGCGCCCGCCACGTACAGCGGCCCTTCGATGGTGCGCGGCGTGCCAACGTCATTACCGGCGGCGGCCTCTTTTTCATCGGCGCGCATATCCAGATAGTGCTCCAGCCCCAGCCCTGCTGCCAGCAGCGCCGCTTCTTTGCGCTCGCCCAGTTCGTTCAGGTAGTTCACCGCCAGCCAGAACTCTTCGTCGGTGATATCAAATTTGCGGATGGTCTGGCACAGGTCGCTCAGCAACTGATGCATGATAGCCTTAAAGCGCTCGTTGCCCTGCTCGGCGTTCAGGCCGCTGCTAATGGCCAGTAAGGATTCCAGTTCGGTCTGTTTTGCGGGATTAACGGACATTGCGTATTCCTCTTCGTAGGGTAAGGGTTGTTGTTTTAATCAATGGCCGACGGGTGTCGGCATAACGGCTGCACGCTGATGTCCATATACGGATACAGCGGCAGCGCGGTTAAAAGGTCGTGGAGTTCCTGGTTATCGGCCACGTCAAAGATGCTGACGTTGGCGTACAGCCCGGCGACGCGCCAGATGTGCAGCCATTTCCCTTCGCGCTGAAGCTGCTGGGAGTAGGCTTTCTCACGGGCCTTGATCGCATCGGCCTCGGCTTTGGGCAACGACGACGGGATATTGACGGTCATTTCAACTTTGAACAGCATCGGGATGTCCTTTTAGTGGCGCGCGTAATAACGCAGTTTGTCGAGGTCAATCTCTACGCCCAATCCCGGCCCCTGCGGCAGCGAAACCTGCCCTTGGCGGAAGTCGAGCGGCGTGACCACGATGTCGTCTTTCAGCAGCAGCGGGCCGAACATCTCGGTGCCCCATTGCATCTTTACGGTGGACCAGGCGTGCAGCGAAGCTACCGTGCCGAGCGTGCCTTCCAGCATGGTGCCGCCGTACAGCGCCACGCCCGCCGCCTGTGCGACGTGCGCCAGCTTCAGCGCCTGCGCCGGGCCACCCGCTTTAGCAATCTTCAGCGCATAGGCACCGCTAAAACCGCCGTGCGCCAGAGCAAAACCGTCGTGGCTGGTTGCCACCGCCTCATCGGCGAGAATCGGGACGTCAAAACGCTGGCTCAGGGTTATCAATCCCTCTCTGTCCCAAAGCGGGGTTGGCTGTTCGACGAGGTCGATACCACCATCCTGTAGCTGACTCATGCCTTTCACCGCGGTGGGAAAGTCCCACGCCTGGTTAACGTCAACGCGAACGCTGACCTCTTCACCGAGCGCCGCTTTAATCGCCAGCGCGTGGCGGATATCGGTTTTGAGATCCCGGGCACCAATTTTCAGTTTGAAGGTGTCGTGTCGCCCTTCCGCCAGCAGCCGTTTCCCTTCTTCAATATCTTTATCGGTGTCGCCGCTCGCCAACGTCCACAGCACCGGCAGGCGGTCGGTTATCGCCCCGCCGAGCAGCGCGCTCACCGGCAACCCCAGCAGTTTGCCCTGGGCATCCAGAAACGCGGTTTCCAGCGCCGATTTAGCAAAGGTGTTGCCCTTGACGCTGGCGTTCATTTTCTCGGCCAGCGCCGCTACGCCGCTGAAGGTCTGGCTGCACAGCAGCGGCGACAGGTAGGTTTCAATAGCCGAGCGGATGGCTTCCGGGCTTTCTGCCCCGTAGCTCAGCCCGCCGATGGTGGTGGCTTCACCCCAGCCAACCACGCCCTCGGCGCACTGCATGCGCACGATGGTCAGGGTCTGGCAGCCCATGGTGGCCATCGACAGCTTGTGCGGGCGAATGGTGGGAATATCCACCAGCCAGCAGGTCAGTGATTCAATCGTTAACATCCGTTGCTCCTGCATTGTTGTGTGGTAAAGGGGTTGAAGGCAGACTTCTCAGGGCAATCCATGCCAGCAGCGCGTAGGCCATCAACAATAAAGAGACCGGCCACGAGGCATCGAAAGCCATCAGCAGCGCCACCGCCAGCATCGGGCCAAGGCCGCCGGAGAAGATGGACCCCACTTCGTGGCCCAGCGCCAGCCCGGAGTAACGCACCCGCACCGGGAAGAGATCGCTCATGATGCACGGCTGAGTGCCAATCATCGCGCCGTGGCACACCGGCAGGCCGAGGAACATCGCCAGCATCACCGCGCCGTAGCTGCCGGTGGAGAGTAGCCAAAAGAAGGGGAACGCCATGACCAGCAGGCCAATCACGCCGATGTAGTAAACGGGTTTCAGGCCAATCTTGTCCGACAGCGCGCCCCAGAAGAGGATCGAGAAGAATTCAATCAGCATCGCCAGCGTCACCGCGCTGATGATCTCCCCGGTGCCGATGCCAATGTGTTTGGCGTAAACTACCGAGAAGGTAAAGAAAATGTAGGACGCCCCGTTTTCCGGCAGGCGCAGGGCAATGGCCTGCAACAGCGCTTTCGGGTGTTCGCGTACCAGCACCAGCAGCGGGATCTTTTCATGTTTATCTTCCGGCTTTGCCTGCGTAAAGGCTTTGCTCTCGCGAATGTTTTTGCGGATATAAACGCCGACCAGGAAGATGACGATGCTCAGCAAGAACGGCACGCGCCAGCCCCAGCTCAGGAAATCGCTCTCCGGTAACTGCTGGACGAGGTAAAAGGCGAAGGACGAGAGCACAAAGCCGCCGGAGACCCCCATCTGGCTCCACGCGGTGTAGAAGCCACGGCGCGAGGCCGGTGCGTTTTCACTCAGCATCAGCACGCCGCCGCCCCACTCGCCGCCGGAAGCCACGCCTTGTAAAAAGCGCAGGATGATGAGCGACAGCGGCGCCCAGATGCCTATCTGCGCGTAGGTCGGCAGCAGGCCAATAACAAAGGTCGTCGCCCCCATCAGCGTCAGGGTCATTATCAGCGTCATCTTGCGGCTATAGCGGTCGCCGATATGACCGAACAGGATGCCGCCGAGCGGGCGCGCCAGAAAACCGACCGCGAAGCCGGAAAACGCCAGCAGCGTGCCCTGCAACGGGTCGCCGCCCACCGGGAAGAACAGCGGGCCAAAGACCAACGCCGCGGCGGTGCCGTAGAGAAAGAAGTCATACCATTCCAACGCATTACCCAGTACCGACGCGACAACCAGCTTGCGCATTTGCTGCGCGTCCTGGCGGACGGTCGTTGATGTGACGGCAGTTTCAGAAACGACATTGCTCATCCGGCATTCCCCTTTTCGTTATCAGGCTTCCACGTCGCAGCCAACCGTGTGGTAGCGGCGGTTGAAATAAACCAGCCCGCGCGGCTGCTCGCTGACGCGAATCGCCTGCACCCGGCAGTAAAAGACCGAATGGCTGCCCACTTCGTGGCAGTCATCAATCACACAATCGAAGCTCGCCACCGCAGAACTCAGCACCGGCGCGCCGCTGGCCATCACCTGCCAGCTGTCGTGGCAGAAACGTTCTTCGGAGCGCAGGCTGGCGTTGGCAAAAATGCCCGACAGCGCCTGGTGGTCGCTCGACAGCACGTTGACGCACAGCGCGCCGTTTTGCTTGAAATGCGCGTGGGCAAAAGAGTTGCGGTTCATGCACACCAGCAGCGTCGGCGGCTGGTCGGTCACGCTGCACACGGCGGAGGCGGTGAAGCCAAATTTACCTGCGGGGCCATCGGTGGTGATCACCGATACCGCGCTGCCCAACTGCGCCATGGCGTTACGAAACTCGGTTTGCAGAGTCATAGGGAGATCCTCAAAGATCGATTATCAGACGGGCGCTTTTCGCCCGGGAGCAACACAGCAGGATCTGATCGCCATCGGCCTTCTCTTCGTCGGTCAGATAGTGGTCACGATGATCCGGCTCACCTTCCAGCACGTCGGTCAGGCAACTGCCGCAGATCCCCTGTTTACAGGAGACGCAGACCTTGAGCCCCGCTAACGCCAGTGCTTCAACGATGGTCTGGTTTGCCGCTACCTGCACGGTGATACCGCTGGCGACTGCCACCACTTCAAACGGCTGACCACCGGTTTCCACCTCGGCGCTAAAACACTCCTGGTGGATCTGTTCCGGCGCATAGCCCTGGGCAGTGGCCTGCTCGCTGACCGCATCCATCAGCCGCGTCGGACCGCAGACGTAGACATGGGTGCCAGCAGGCACGTCGCACAGCACCGCATCAAGATTAATGCGCTGTTCATCGCTGAAGTGCAGATGCACCTGCGGGGCGTAGGCCGACGCCGTCAACTGGGCGACAAACGCCGCCTGTGCGCGGCTTCGCGCACAATAATGCAGACTGAAAGCACGCCCGGCCGCCATCAGCTCCGCCGCCATCGCCAGCATCGGCGTAATACCGATACCGCCGCCGATAAGCAGGCTGAAGCTCGCCTTTTCATCCAGTGCAAACAGGTTGCGCGGCTCGCTGACCTGAATCTCATCGCCTTCCTGTAGCCCGTGAACGGCAAGTGAGCCGCCTTTGGACTGGCTATCTTTCAGCACGCCAAGCTGGTAGTGATTGAGTTCGCACGGATCGCCGCACAGCGAGTACGGGCGCACCAGATCCTCGCCCAGATGCAAGTCGATATGCGCCCCGGCGGTAAACGCGGGCAGCGCCGTACCGTCGGCTTTCGCCAGCGTCAGCAGCACCACCTCACCCTGAAGCTCGCGACGAATAACCTGTAATGTCAGCATCGATGGCCCCTTAACGCATAAACAGCCCGCCGTTAATGTCCCAGGTGGCCCCGGTGACAAACGACGATGTTTGGGAAGCCAGCAGGGCCACGGCCTGAGCGACAAATGCCGCGTCGCCAAGCTCACCTACCGGGATCATCTGTAACAGGCCGGGCATCTTCTCTTCCGGCACCAGCGCATGCACCGTCGGCAGGTCCATCGGCCCCGGCGCAATGGCGTTGACCGTCACGCCGGATTTCGCCAGCTCGCGGGCAAAGACTTTGGTCAACGTCAGAATGCCGCCTTTTGACGCCGCATAGTGCGCCCCGGAGGCGGTGCCGCCGTTCTGCCCGGCGAGCGACGCCAGGTTGATGATGCGACCGTAGCCGCGACGGGCGAAGTAGCGCCCCATCGTCTGGCAGCCAACAAAGGTGCCGCGCAGGTTGGTGGAAATCACCTGGTCAAACTCTTCGGCGGTAATGTCCATTACCGGGGTGGCGAGCGTCAGCGCGGCGTTATTCACCAGCACCTGTAGGCTGCCGAAGCGTTCGATGGTCGCCGTCAGCGCGCGGTCAAAAGCTTCCGGCTGGCGGATATCCAGCCCCAGCGCCAGGACTTTGCCTTCGCCGTTATCCAGGTTTGCGGCAGCCGCTTCGGCGCGGGCGGCGTCGACATCGGTCAGCACCACCTGAAAGCCCTCGGCCAGCAGATGAGCGGCAATCACGTTGCCGAGACCGGAAGCCGCTCCGGTTACTAATACGGTTTGCGTCATAAACGGTTCCTTACAGGATGTAGCCGATGCTGTGCAGCACATCGTCGCTGTTGACCAGGCGAATCACCTTCTGCGTGATACGCCAACCGCTTTCCTGCGGGCGCAGACGCCAGGTAATGTCGGCGGCGTAGTGGCGGCTGTGGCCTTTACGGTGCTCCCACAGCGACTGTGCGCCGCGCACCACCACTTCGTTTTCGCTGGCCTCCAGCAGACGGAAGCGCGACAGCGTGCGCAGCGTTCTGGCGCGCGGCGTGGTGGAAATTGACTCGCCGCTGTAGAGACGCTTCACGCGCTTAGCGCGCATTTCGTGATCGTCACAGGCGTAGTTGAGGGTGTTTTTAAAGTCGGTTTCGGTCGGGTCGATCGGCACTACGTACAGGCCGTCGTGCTGCCAGAGATCCAGCCACGCATCGAACTCGCCCTGATCCAGCAGGTCGCCCTCGAGGTTGATAACCGCGATGGCGTTAAACAGTACAGATTCAGCGGTCGTCATTTATTCCATCTCCGTCATCAGTTTTTTCCACTGCTGGTAGGCCGCACGCATGCCAGTTTCAGCGCTAACGTCGCTACGCCGGCCGTCGTCGGTGCGGTATTCCCCCGCCAGGCCACGGTTGAGCATGATCCACAGGTCGTCACCGGCGGTGGCTCCGCGCTGTACGCGCTCCCATGCTTCCGAGTCGTCCGGCGTACCGAAGCCCATCGGCCCCTGGAAGTGTTCGTGCAGACGTAGACGCGCCTGGTTAGCGATTTCCGGGCCACCGTCCATGGTGATCACCGCATGGTGAATTTCGGTTTCATTTACCGACACCGGCTGCAGGACGCGGAAGAAAGCCATCGAGCAGGCAATGTTCGGGAAAATATTGAGGTTAAAGCCGGAGCCGCCGACCGCGCGGACGATGCGGCGTACCTGATCTTCGTCATGATCGGCGCGCAGGGCGTCGGCCAGTTCGGTAAAGCGTTCAGGGATTGACGCATCAAGGTTGGCTTCCAGATCCACCAGCTCCGGGATCATCACCATCACGCTATGGCCGTTGCCAAGGTCTTCGACGTAACCGCTGCCGTCGACGAAGTTGAGCATCTCCTCGGTCTGCTTATCGACCGAGCTTAAAAACGAACGGTGCACCACCGGGAAGTGGTAGCCGTCGGTGGTGTTTTCGAGCTGGATTTTCCAGTTGCCCGGGAAGCGGAAACGGTGCGCCGGGCCGGTTTTGATCGGGTAGCCCGCGCCCTGCTTCATAAACAGATCCATCCATTTTTTCGCCGCGCCGAGGAAATCTTCCAGCGGTTCAATGTGGTCGTTAAAGGTGGCGAAAATCATGCCCGCGTACTGTTCGGTGCGCAGGGACACCAGCCCCAGTTCGCCCTTTTCTAACTGGTCGGCATAGCTTTCCGGGTGCGGCACGCCGCGCAGGCTGCCGTCCAGCGCGTAGCCCCAGCCGTGGTACGGGCAGACAAAGCTGTTGGTTTTGCCGCTACGGTGTTCGCAGACGGTGGCCGCGCGGTGACGGCAGCGGTTAAGCAGCGTGTGGACAGCGCCTTTACGGCCACGCACCACAATCACCGGCTGAGTGCCAATTTCAGTCGTTTTGAAGCTGCCGGTCTCCGGAATTTCGCTGGCGTGCGCCACCCAAACCCAGGTTTTACCGAACACGCGATCCAGCTCCAGATTGAACAGTTCTTCAGAGGTGTACAGCGAGGTGTGTACACGGTCGTGCTGTACCAACGAGGCAAGCGCTTCGCGGCTCGGCGCGTTCGGCATCGTGGTATCGATATTTTTCACATTAATCAGGTGGTCACACTGCATGTCCATTCTCCTGCACGTCTTCGACGGTCTGATTTTGGTCCGGCACCGGGAGCGTATCCTCGGCATGCCAGTGGCTTACGGGTCGGCTAAACAGGTTGCGGGTGGTGAAATGGTGCATCACCATCTCCCCCGCTTCGCGCCGCAAGGTGACGTTTAATTCGGCGGCGTTGAGGTGCGCGCCGCCCGCGCTGAAGGCCGACGTTTGCAGCATCAGCCAGCGGCCCTGTACCTCTCCGCCTGCTGCGTTCGTCAGCGCCTCTGAGCAGAGAAAGTGCGCGTTCATGGCAAAGTGCGCGGGATGGCGGACGTAGCCCGCCATCATCGCGATAATCGCCGCGCGTCCCTGATGACGCCCCAGCCGCGTGGCGTAGGGTTCGCCCACGCCTTGCCAGCAGGCATCGACAGAGAACAGCGCGCCAATGGCCTGTACCGTGTCGAGTGAATCCAGCCGGTCGCACAGGTGCATGTAGTGGCTGATACACACCCGCGCGGCCTGCTGGTCTTCGAGCTGCTGGAGGCGCAGCGCATCCTGAGAGGTCATCATCGGCTCCCTTAACCCTGGATAATCAGTTCACGACCCACGCGGGCTTCGATTTTGCAGTACTTCCACAGCTTGCTGCCGCCGTCGCCGACCGGGGTGGTGCGGAACAGGTTGCAGACCGCCGCCACGTTTTCCAGTGCCTGCGCATCCGCCAGCACGTAGGTGGTCCACGGCGCGGTGGTGGACGGCCCGACCATCAGCTGGTCGTCGTCCATGTTGCCGATTACCGTGATCCCCGGGGTCTCTTCCATCCCTTTCATCATCACGCCGAAAGCGGCCCATACTTGTTTGGCTTCGGCCTGGCTGGCGTCAAAAAAGTTCTGGTTCACGCCGATGCAAAACAGCACGCGCAGTGTGGTTGATTGGCTCATTGGTTGCTCCTTAGGTTAAAAATTACAGGTAACCGGGCATCGGTTTACCGCCGAAAAAGACCGTACCGGCGTTGAGGTACGAGAGGTCGCCCATAAAGGCGTGTTGGGTAATCACCATCGTGTCGCGGACGTAGCGCTGCAGCGGGCTGGTCATGGTGACGCCGCCCATACCGTTTAGCGCCAGCGCCTGGCGCGCCACGTCGGCAGCGACGCGGGTCACGTGGGTTGAGGAAAGTCGTAAGGCGTTGATCTGCGCGCAGTCCGCATCATCGCCTCTGAGCAGTTGCTGCCAGACATCGTCGATAGCGTCATAGAACCAGGCGCGGGCGGATCGCAGGTCAGCCTCGCAGCGGGCAATTTGCATCTGCGCCTGCGGGCGGTCGGCCAGACGCGGCGCGCCGGTGACCGACTGCTGACGATGAGCAATGGCATAAATTTCGTTGAGCGCCGCGCGGGCCACGCCGAGCGCCACCACAGAAAGCACCTGAGTGGCTAACGAGAGCACCGGGTAGCGGTACAGCGGGCCTTCGAGGTTCAAGGCGCCGCCGCGAATAAAGGTCCAATCCTGTGGCACAAACACGTCGTCCACCAGCAGGTCATGGCTGCCGGTTCCGGCAAGGCCTACGGTGTCCCATACCGGGTCAATCTGCACGCTGGCGCGGGGCAGCACCGCCATGCGCGGCAGCGCCTGGTCGCCGTCGGGCAGAATACCCACGCCCAGCACCGACGCGCCCATGCTGCCGCTGGCAAAACTCCAGCGTCCGCTGACGCGGTAACCACCGTCTGCCTGTCGCGCTTTTTGTGTCGGGAAAATCCCGCCGGCAAAGACCACGTCCGGGCCGTCACGATAAAGTGCTTTTAACGTTTCTACCGGCAGCGCACCGAGGTAAAACGGGCTCATGCCGAAGCTCGCCACCCAGCCTGCGGAACCGTCCGCGGTGGCAATCTGCTCAATCAGCTCGCAGAACTGCGCCGGGGTGCACTCGTCGCCGCCGTAGATTTTTGGCACCAGCGCGCGATACACGCCGGCCTGTTTAAAACCGGTAATGATGTCGTCGGAAATATGGCGTTGATGCTCAAAATCGGTGCTGCGCGCGCTCACTTCGCTCAGCAGCGGAACCAGCGATTCACGAACCTGGATGGCAGACATGGCTTTCTCCATAATTTTTATAGGCAGCCGTTCGCAGAGCGAACGAGGCCGCAATGAGTCGAACTCACTGAGTCATCAGGGAAAAGGTAAAACGGGTTGGCTTAGCGGCGTTGTCGCGCCGTGAGCCATTCGGCGGCCTGTACCAGCAACCCTTCGGCGCCTTTGCGGGCCACCAGTTGCAGGGCAACCGGGCGGCCATCAAGCGTGCCCGCAGGTAGCGTGAGCGCCGGATGTCCGCTGAGGTTAAACGGCCTCACCAGCCGGGTCAGGTTGACCACGCTGAGCGGGTCTTTCGCTTCATCAAGCGTGGGCGGCAATTCTGGCAACGTCGCCAGCGCCACCAGCGGAGTGATAGCCAGCAGCGCATCCACGTCGTCGCTGAAGCGCTGGCGCACTTTTTCAGCCTCTGCCAGCGCATCGGCGCTGACGTTAGCCCCGGCACGAATGCGGGTTGCCACATCGGCAGAGACGGTGTTTGTCGCCAGCAGCGCGCTGAAGGCCTGCCAGTTTTCATGGCTGATAATGGCCATACCCGCAAGATGGGCATCGGTAAGCGTTGAGAGTTCGCCCTGCTCTGGCTGCACGTCCGCTTCGGCAAGAAAACGCAGCAGCGCGGCATCAATTTCCGGCAGCGCCGCCGGGATAAAGGTGATGGCTGGCAGCGCCTCCAGCGGGGATTCGACGACAATGTGCAGACGGTTCAGCGCCTGACGGAGCGTGCCCGTATCGCGGGTAAACAGACCGACGCTGTCAAGCGAGCTATCGACAGGCAGAACACCTTGTCGGCTCAGCACGCCATAGCCGGGCTTCAGCCCCAGTACGCCGCAGCAGGCTGCTGGCATGCGCACCGAGCCGCCGGTATCGGTGCCGAGCGCAAAATCGACCTCGCCCGCCGCCACGACTGCTGCCGAACCGCTAGAAGAACCGCCGGGAATAAGCGACGGGAAATGAGGATTCACCGGGGTGCCGCTCCAGGGGTTTACCCCGGTCACGCCAAACGCCAGTTCGTGTAACGTGGTTTTTCCTGACAGCACGCAGCCGTTTGCCAGCAAGGTGGCAACGACGCTTGCATGCTGCGCGGCGACCGGCGTATCCGCCAGCGCCTGACAACCGGCCTGGGTGCGGAATCCCGCCACGTCCAGGGTGTCTTTGACGGCAAAACTCAGGTCACCCTCGCCGAGGATGAACCGTTCGATAAACCCATTGCTCTCACAAACTGGCTGCATGATTAACACCTTAACCAGAAAAAATGAATCATATTCAGGCGCGCAGTCGTTGCTGCTTTTTTGCCCTGACCGATGTGTAATCACTATGGAATATTTAGATGAAAATTCAAGTAAATTTTCACGTTAAATTTACTGCAAAATAACAATTAATTAACCTTTTATTAATAGGGGTTAATCACGCAGTTTGATGAATTACAAAGCAAAATGGCGAATACAGGCGGGCGCTGCCGTTGGCGATGAGGCCAACGGCAGTCATAAGAAAAGAGTTTATTTACAGTGAGTTATGATAATTTTCTACGCGGGTCACAATTTTGTCATTGTGTCGTATTGCGGCTACAGTTCGTTAAGATTATCCAGCACTTTCGACAGCGACTGGTTCATTTTCTCCACCTGACTTACGCTCATCCCCTTAAAGCCTTTGTCGAAAATTTTACCCACCAGCGGCATCGCTTCCGCCACTTTTTGCTGGCCCGCTTCGGTCAGCATCACCACCGTTACCCGCGCATCGCTGGCGCTATTTGCGGTGGTGACCAGGCCATCTTCGCGCAGTCGGCCCACAATCTTGGTGACCGTCGGCATTTTCGCCAGCGCGTATTCGGAGATTTGCGAAATACTCGCCTCGCCGTACTGGTGCGTTATCATCAACACGCGAAAGCGCGACACGTCGAGCGCAATCTTTTTCAGCGCCACTTCTACGGTTTGGGTGTAACGCGCATAGACGTTAACAATCCAGTAGAACGGAAACTCTTCACGATGAAAGGCGGTGTCGTCCGATACTTTTTTTATATGACTCATGCGTTTCCTTACCCCATCAAACCACAGATTTTTCGATTATACCCTGAGTCGTTACGCCCGTCCTGACCCCTTTTCACCCCGAATACCGGCGGCTTAAGAATTAGCGCGACGCAGATCTCATTATGATTCACAAATGCCACATACATAACAATTACGTATCATTTTAACTACGCAAAATTGACATTTGTGATGGCTATTTTCTATACGTTAGCAGCCTGCATCTCGGTACCCATACTAATAAACACAATGTGGAGCTTTTCATGAACGATAGCCCTTCTCTGGGACACAAACGCGACGGGGAGCTTGCCACTCCGCCCCCGGCGCAACGGCCGCTGAACCCTCGCCAACAGGCGGTTATCAATAAGCTTTTCCGCCGCTTAATCGTGTTTTTATTCGTGCTGTTCGTTTTCTCCTATCTCGACCGTATTAATATCGGCTTTGCCGGCCTGACCATGGGCAAAGACCTGGGGCTGACCAGTACCATGTTTGGTCTCGCGACAACCCTGTTCTATGTGATGTACGTGGTGTGCGGTATTCCCAGCAACGTCATGCTGACCATCGTCGGCGCCCGCCGCTGGATTGCCATCCTGATGATAGTCTGGGGTATTGCCTCGACCGCCACCCTGTTCGCCACCGGGCCGAACAGCCTGTACGCGCTGCGTATGCTGGTCGGTATCGCCGAAGCGGGCTTCCTGCCCGGTCTGCTCTACTACTTAACCTACTGGTTCCCGGCGCACTATCGCGCTCGCGCCAACGCCCTGTTTATGATTGCCATGCCGGTAACCATGGCGCTGGGGTCACTGGCTTCAGGTTACATTCTCAACATGGACGGTTTGCTGAACCTCAAGGGCTGGCAGTGGCTGTTCCTGCTGGAAGGCTTCCCGTCCGTGCTGCTCGGTCTGGTGGTCTGGTTCTGGCTGGACGACAGCCCGTCGAAAGCCAAATGGTTGACCGACGACGATAAAGCCTGCCTCGAAGAGATGATGGAGGCCGACCGCCAGACCGCGCTGCAAACCCAGAGCGCGATTCAGGCGGCATCGGTGGGTCAAAAGAGCGTACTGCGCGAGCTGATGACGCCGACCATTATGCTCTATACGCTGGCCTATTTTTGCCTGACCAATACGCTGAGCGCCCTGAGCGTCTGGACCCCGCTTATCCTGCGTAGCTTTAACGCTGAGAGCAGCAACGTGACCATCGGCCTGCTCAGCGCGATTTCTCAGGTCTGTACCATTGTCGGGATGATCTGGTGGAGCAAGCGTTCGGACCGCCATAACGAACGTAAGCTGCACACTTTACTGCCCTATCTTTTCGCCGCGGCGGGCTGGGTTCTCACCGCCACCAGTCCGTACCCGCCGTTGCAGTTTACCGGTATCGTGATGGCCTCGATGGGCGCCTTTGCCGCGATGGTCATTTTCTGGACCACGCCGGACAGAGCGCTTTCCCTGCGCGCCCGTGCGCTGGGCATTGCGGTGATTAACGGCACCGGGATGACCGGCGCCGCGCTTGGCCCGCTGTTGATGGGGCTGATGAAGGACGTGACCGGCAGCTTTAACGCGGGGATCTATATGGTCGCCGGGTTCCTGGTGCTGGGCGCGGTGATTATCGCGTTTATTCCGATGAAGGCGACGCAGCGTCAATCAGCCACGGCCGGTGCCGCCCCGGAGTCGGCGTAAACGCCTCGTCCGGGCTACAAGAAACCATCCCGTAGCCCGGCCGAGTAAAGCGACGCCGGGAAGGCCCATTCACGTCAGAAGGTGTAGCTCGCCCCGAGCTGCACCGTCCTGTCACGACCAATCCAGCAGTTGGTGCTGTCATAGCAGGTCAACGTTTCTTTGTTGGTCAGGTTCTGCGCGCTGGCTTTCAGCATCAACCCTGCCAGACTGCTGTCCACCGCCGACATATCGTAAGAGAGCGACATATCGTACTGCGTGGTGCCACCGAGTTTGCCTGCCGTGTTATCCGGCGCAATCTCCATTGGCCCGGTATAGCGCACCCCGGCCCCTACCGTCAGCCCGCGCACCAGACTTTGATCGAAGGTGTAGTCTCCCCACAGGTTAAACGCGTTTTCCGGAACCTGCGTCGGACGTTTACCCTGATAGGTTTCATCTTCGGTATTAATGGCGTGCGTATAGGCGTAGTTGGCTATCAGGTTGATGTTATCGGTTGGTCGGCTAATGGCCGACAGCTCCGCACCGTTTGATTCAATCTCCCCCGTCTGATGGTAATTCCAGCTCGGGTCCAGGCTCAGCACGTTTTTCTGCTTAATGTTAAACACCGAGGCGGTGAAGGTGGTGGCATATTCCGCCAGCAGGTACTTCACGCCGCCTTCCACCTGTTTACTGGTGGTCGGTTTCACCTGATCGGCCGTCAGGTTACGCGCCGGTGATACCGGTTTAAACCCTTCGGAATAGCTGATAAACGGCGAAATACCGTTATCAAAGGCGTACAGCGCCCCCAGTCGTTTCGTTACTCTATCCTGAGAAATCCACGTTTTCTGGTCAGCGTTAAGATAATCGGTAGTGGCAGATTGGTACTCATCGTAACGCAGGCTCGCCAGCAGATTCAGACCGCCAAACTCAACCTGATCCTGAAGGTAGTACCCTTTCTGGTTGTAGGAGAGACGGTTTTTCTGTTCCGTATACAGCCCCAGCGCATCTTCATTGACCAGACCGAAATCCGGATTGCGCATATCAATACCCGGTGTTGTGGTCGCATAACGATAGTGGTAATGCGAGTTCAGCTTCTGGTAGTCAAACCCAGCCAACAGATGGTGCTGCCAATCACCGAAGGTGAAGGTGCGCGTCACCTGGTTATCAATATTGAAGCTATGCAGGTCTTCATCCGTGGTGTACGCAAAACGGTCTAACTCATAAACGGGATTGCCCGCATTCCCCGTTGAGTAAATGCTCTGCTGGTGAGTGTCGATATCGAAGTAGCGTGCCTTCTGCGCAATGCCCCAGCCGCTATCAAATTCGTGCTCAAAACTGTAGCCCACCATCCACTGCCGCTGCTTAAAGCCGCTCCATTTATCGCCAGCATAATCGCGCTTATCAGCATAGCTTGAGCGCAGATAAGAGAGCGGCAGCGGGTTCGACGGCGTCAGGCTTGGCGTGTTTTGCGCCAGCGCATCAATCGTCAGCCGGGTTTTATCGCTAGGTTGCCAGGTGACGCTCGGCGCAACCAGATAATCCTCGGTGCGAGAGGTGTAGGGCTGATCGTCGCCTTCCGTCGCCTTGCCCAAAAGGCGGTAGCTCCAGTCGCTGTCGGCAATGCGCCCGGTGGAATCGAGGTAGCCCTCTTTCAGATTACGGGTACCGGTATTAAAACCGACTTCGGTACGCGGCGTAGTCTGTGGTTTTTTGCCCTGAATGTTGACCAGCCCGCCCGGCGAACCGTTGCCGTACAGCACGGAAGAAGGCCCTTTCAGAATGTCGACGCTCTCAATCAGCAGCGGATCGATACGCGCTTTGGTATTGCCGGTGACGTTATAAGGCAATTGCAGACCGTTATAGAACTCGTTATCGACGGTAAAACCGCGGATTTTATATTCGCTCATATAGGTGGTACTGCCGCGAGACTCGGTTGATACACCCGGCGCATAGCGCAGGATCTCATTCACCGAGGTGGCATGGTGTTCGCTGATTTCATGCTGGCTGATGGTGTTAATCACCTGCGGGGTTTTACTCTCGGCCACCGCGGATTTGGTGGCGCTGTTGGTCCATGCTGGCAATTCACTGCTCTCGCCCGACCCGGTGACGACCATCGTGGTTTCATTTTTATCAGCCCAGGCCGACGTGGAGAGCGCAACGGCAATCATCCCTGAAAGCGTACAACAACGAAAAACGGTTTTTTTCATTTTATAGGTGAACTCAAAACGAACAAAGAACGATAATTATTATCATTTGTTTTCTTAGTTCAACATAAAAATGCAGACAACAACAAAAAGTGGAAAAAACACGCGGGGGATAAAACGAAGAACGGCCCCTTGCGGGGCCGCTGAGAGACATTATTCGCGGCGAATCAGGCGGAAAACCGCCAGCACAACGATGGCACCGACTACGGCAACCAGGAAGCTGTGCAGGTTAAACCCGGTGACGCTGCCGCCGAGGCCAAACGTGGTCGCTAACCAGCCGCCCACAACCGCACCGACTATCCCCAGGATACAGGTGAGGATGAATCCACCCCCATCGCGCCCCGGCATAATTAGTTTGGCAATAACACCGGCAATCAGACCAAAAATAATCCAGGTAATAATACCCATTTTTCCCACCTCTTCAGTTCCATTAAACAGCCATAAAAGCGCCGACATTCTGCGCCGCTAATACTTCAAGTATAGGTAATTGTTCTTAAAAAACCTGGAAAGGCGATGATATTTTATACGGATAAATACGAATTTTGACGTAAGCACTGTCTTAAGTGCTTTGGTCAGCCTAAAGCTGCGAAGATGTTAAATATTTTCATTTGGGCGCTGAAGTTATAGATTGCTACGCCGATACATAATTAAGCCTCTGCCATTCAGGAGCCATTCCACGTGAGTGAGCACAACACACAGTTTCTAAAGCAAAACCCATTAGCTGTATTAAGTATTCTGCGCGATCTTCAGCAGGCTAACGCCGCGCTGCGCGTCAGCTGGTCGTCCCGACAGTTTATTAGCCGTATTCTTGATGCCAGCCAGCAGCGGCTGGTGATTGATTTTGGCAGTCGGGAAGAAGATAACATTGCGGCCAGAACGGCAAAAAATATCACCATCGTCGCCGAAACCAACGGTGCCAAAATTGAATTCACGGTGCCAGCGATGGCGGTCGAGGATTATCAGAACCTGCCGGCTTTCGTGATGCCTACGCCTGCGGCAGTCTGGTTTATCCAGCGTCGGGAGTTTTTCCGCATTCCTGCTCCGCTGCATCCGCCCTATTTCGGCAAAGCCACGTTACCGGATAAAAGCACGCTGCGCTTTCGTCTGTACGATCTTTCGCTCGGCGGTATGGGGGCGTTGCTGGATGCGCCAGCACCGGATGGATTAGTTCCGGGTATGCAACTTAACGAGATTGAGCTGGATATGGCGCAGTGGGGGCGCTTTCGCTTTGATGCGCAGCTGTTGGGAATTAGCGAGCGCAAAGTGGTGGATAGCAAGAACGAAACCATCGTCACGCCGCGCTTAAGCTTCCGTTTTCTGCATATGAATCCGGTGCTTGAGCGCTCGCTCCAGCGCATTATCTTTGCACTGGAGCGTGAAGCGCGCGAACGGGCGAATAACGTCCGCTGATTACATGGCGTCCATCGCTTTCTGAACCTTCCAGATATAACGGGGCGCTTGCGGTGCTGGGTGATTCTTCACGACGTGCTGGAAGAACTCATCCTTATCCATGTCGTTAATTTCGGCAATCGCCTTTTTACGATCCGATGAGAAGGTACGCAGCAGCGCGCCGGCACCGTTAGCATAGGAGACCACCAGCGCATACTGCATCACTTCCGGATCGTTTATCCCAGCAAGCGAACCATGTTCGAGAATGCTCAGATAAGCGGCTCCCATGGAAATATTCCGTTCCGGGTTTTTCAGTTCGCTGGTCGACGGTTGTCCACTCCAGCCCATGTAACGATAAACATCCAGACCAGACGTAGAGGCTTTAAGCTGCATCAGCCCTACCGCGTTTGATTTACTGACAAGCGACGGATTGCCGCCTGACTCCACGGCGATAATCGCCGTCAGCAGACGCGGGCTTACGCCCCATGCCGTACCGGCTTTTTCACTGATTGGCATCCACTGCATTGCGCGCTTCACCGGCACTTCGGGGTTCCAGGGTGGGTTGCGATAATCCGATTGGTGAGAAGAACATCCAGCAAGTAATACAATTAAAAAAGCAAACCATCTCAATTTCACGCATCTATCCTTTTAGCTGAACTTTGCCGCCGTTAATGACAACCATGGGCTCAGGCGGCATGATACTCGTTTCATTCTCTGCAAGGAAATGCCATGTCTCAGTTTCATCTCGTCGCCCCTTCCGGTTATTGCATCAATCAGTCCGCCGCGCAGTGCGGGGTCAAGCGATTAGAAGAGGCCGGGCATCGGGTGAATAACCAGCAGGTTATCACTCGTCGCGACCGCCGTTTTGCCGGAACGGAAGCGGAACGTCTGCACGATATCAACGCGTTGGCATCCCTCAAAGAGAAGAATCAGATAGTGCTGGCAGTACGCGGCGGCTATGGTGCCAGCCGTTTGCTGGATACCATTGACTGGCAGGCACTGGCAGCCCGCCAGCGGCAAGATCCGCTGCTTATCTGCGGCCATAGCGACTTCACCGCCATTCAGTCCGGTCTGCTGGCCAAAGGCAACGTGATTACCTTCAGCGGCCCGATGCTGGCCGGAAACTTCGGCGCGGAAACCCTGAATGCGTTTACCGAACAGCACTTCTGGCGCGCCCTGCGTCAACCACGCTATAGCGTTGAGTGGAACGGCGATGGTCCGGTATGCGATGAACAAGGGACGCTGTGGGGCGGCAATCTGGCGATGCTCGTGTCACTGATTGGCACGCCGTGGATGCCGGATATTGAAGGCGGCATTCTGGTGCTGGAGGATATCAACGAACATCCTTTCCGCGTCGAACGCATGCTATTACAGCTGCTTTATGCGGGCATTCTGCCGCGCCAGCGCGCCATTGTATTAGGGAGTTTTACCGGCGCGACGCCAAACGACTACGACGCCGGATATTCCCTTGAGTCGATGTATGAGTACCTCCGTTCACGGCTGTCTATTCCGGTCATCACCGGCCTCGACTTTGGCCATGAACAGCGCACGGTGACGCTGGCGCTCGGCGCGCAGGCACAGTTGGCCCACGGCGACGGGCAATCCCGGCTGACGATAACCGGTCATCCTGTATTAGTTGAATAAAAAACAATAATCACCGTTTATTAGTCCAATGTTCGCGCCGCAATTATGGTAACGTTTTGTAACTAGCTTGTACGTTATCGGGGAGTGCGTGAACATTGGACGCCACGGCAGTCATTAGTCTCTTTATTTTGGGTTCGGTCTTAGTAACCTGCAGTATTCTCTTAAGCTCATTTTCTTCCCGTCTCGGTATCCCTATTCTGGTTATCTTTTTAGCCATCGGCATGCTGGCGGGCGTCGACGGTATCGGCGGCATCCCCTTCGATAACTACCCTTTCGCCTATATGGTCAGTAACCTGGCGCTGGCGGTTATCCTGCTTGACGGCGGGATGCGCACTCAGGCGAGCTCCTTTCGCGTCGCTTTAGGCCCGGCGCTGTCGCTGGCAACCGTTGGCGTTCTGATAACCTCCGGGCTCACCGGGATGATGGCGGCCTGGCTGTTTAACCTCAATCTGATGGATGGGCTGCTGATTGGCGCTATCGTCGGCTCCACCGACGCCGCCGCGGTGTTTTCGCTGCTTGGCGGTAAAGGCCTTAACGAGCGCGTAGGCTCGACCCTGGAGATTGAGTCCGGCAGCAATGATCCGATGGCGGTGTTTCTGACCATCACGCTTATCGAGATGATCCAGCAGCATGAAACCGGGCTGAGCTGGATGTTCCTCGTGCACATTCTCCAACAGTTTGGACTGGGGATTATTATTGGCATCGGCGGCGGTTACCTGCTGTTGCAGATGATCAACCGCATCTCCCTGCCCGCCGGGCTCTATCCGCTGCTGGCATTGAGCGGCGGGATCATGATTTTTGCCGTCACCACTAAGCTCGACGGCAGCGGCATTCTGGCGGTCTACCTGTGCGGTTTCCTGCTCGGCAACCGGCCGATTCGTAACCGCTTTGGCATTCTGCAAAACTTCGATGGCCTGGCCTGGCTGGCGCAGATTGGTATGTTCCTGGTGCTGGGGCTACTGGTAACGCCTTCCGATCTACTGCCTATTGCCATTCCGGCGCTGCTGCTTTCTATCTGGATGATTTTCGTCGCCCGCCCGCTGTCGGTGTTCGCCGGGCTGCTGCCGTTCCGCGGGTTTAACCTGCGCGAGCGCACGTTTATCAGCTGGGTTGGCCTGCGCGGCGCGGTGCCCATCATTCTGGCGGTATTCCCGATGATGGCCGGGCTCGATAACGCCCGCCTGTTCTTTAACGTCGCCTTCTTCGTGGTGCTGATCTCGCTGCTGTTGCAGGGGACGTCGCTCTCCTGGGCAGCGAAGAAAGCCAAAGTCGTGGTGCCACCGGTCGGCTGGCCGATTTCCCGCGTGGGTCTGGATATTCATCCGGAGAATCCGTGGGAACAGTTTGTGTATCAACTTAGCGCCGAAAAGTGGTGCGTGGGGGCGGCCCTGCGCGACCTGCATATGCCGCCGGAAACGCGTATTGCCGCGCTGTTCCGCGATAACGTGATGCTCCACCCGACCGGCAGCACGCGCCTGCGTGAAAACGATATTCTGTGCGTGATTGGTCGTGAACGTGACCTGCCGTCGCTCGGCAAAATGTTCAGCCAGTCGCCGCCGGTCGCATTGGATCAAAGCTTCTTTGGCGATTTTATTCTGGAAGCCGGGGCGAAGTTTGCCGACGTTGCCATGATTTATGGTCTGGACGGCGGTGAAGAGTTCCGCGATAACCAGCAATCGCTGGGGGACATTGTCGAACACCTCTTAGGCGCAGCACCGGTTGTGGGTGACCAGGTGGAGTTTGCCGGTATGGTGTGGACGGTGGCCGAGAAAGAGGAAAATCAGGTTCTGAAGGTTGGCGTGCGGGTCGCTGAGGAAGAATCGGAGTAGTTTGTTGTGCCGGATGGCGCTGCGCTTATCCGGCCTACATGCCCGGTCAGCAAAGCGCTACCGGGCAACATCAAAAAGTTACACCGTCACAACTGGCACACGCGGCGCCAGAGCACACATAAGCTCGTAACCGACGGTTCCCGCGCTGGCGGCCACTTCATCAATCTTGATCTCTTGCCCCCACAGCTCAACGGCGGTACCAATTCCGGCCTGCGGACACGGCGTTAAATCCACCGCCAGCATATCCATCGAAATCGCCCCAACGGTACCGGTACGGATACCGTCCACCAGCACCGGCGTGCCGTTGGCGGCAATGCGCGGATAACCATCTGCATAGCCGCAGGCCACGATTCCAATACGCTGCTCCTCTTTGGCACGATAGCGACTGCCATAACCGACGGCATCGCCGGGCTTCAGATTCTGAATCCCGATTATCTGACTGCTGAGGCTCATGACCGGTTTGAGCCCGGTATTGGCAATATCCTGCCACTGCCCGGACGGTGAAGCGCCGTAGAGCACAATCCCCGGCCGCACCCAGTCGAAATGGGTCTCCGGGTGCCAGAGCGTTGCCGCAGAGTTGGCTAGCGAGCGCGGGCACTCCAGCCCTTCGGCGGCCTGTTCAATACGCTGCATTTGCTCAGCTACGCCATCGATCAGTTCAGACTGAGCAAAATGTGACATCAACGTCATCGCCCCGACGTTACTAATGCCCCGTAGCTGCTGCCAGACGGTATGGATGCGCTCCGGCGCAAAGCCGAGGCGGTTCATGCCGCTATTCACCTTGAGATAGATATCAATCGGCGCATGCAGGCGCGCGTTTTGCAGCGCCTTAATTTGCCAGTTGCTGTGCACGCTGGTGGTCAGCCGGTACTTATCGAAAAGCTCCAGCTCATCAGCGTGGAAAAAGCCTTCCAGCAACAAAATAGGCCCTTTCCAGCCGCGTTCGCGCAGCAAAATGGCCTCTTCAAGATTGAGCATCGCAAAACCGTCGGTTTCCCGCAGCGCATTCCAGATGCGATCTAATCCGTGACCGTAGGCGTTGGCTTTCACCACCGACCAAACGCGAGCACCACCCGCCGCGCGGCGGACAATGCCCAGATTCTGCTTCAGCGCCTGCAAATCAATCGTGGCGAGCACGGGACGTGACATGCGTTCTCCTTATTGGTGTGCGCCATGCAAATGCTGAGGATGTGCCGGCGTAAAGCCCGGCGAATAGCGTGCAACGCTAAGATCATCATAGGGGATAGCCGGCATTCGGCCAGACATTAAATCACTCAGCAACTGACCGGAACCGCAGGACATGGTCCAGCCCAGGGTGCCGTGCCCGGTATTGAGCCACAGGTTTTTGAACGCGGTTTTGCCCACCACTGGCGTGCCATCTGGAGTCATCGGACGCAGGCCGGTCCAGAAGGTAGCCTCTTCGATTTTACCGCCGCGCGGGAAGAGATCGCCCACCACCATTTCCAGCGTTTCGCGACGCGGTTGCAGCAGTTCGGTGTTAAAACCGACGATCTCCGCCATGCCGCCGACGCGGATACGGTTATCAAATCGGGTAATGGCAATTTTGTAGGTTTCGTCGAGAATGGTCGAGACTGGCGCCCCGCTCTCTTCAATAATCGGAATGGTCAGCGAGTAGCCTTTCAGCGGGTAAACCGGAATATCCACCAGCCCTTTCAGCATGGCGGTAGAGTAAGATCCAAAGGCCATCACATAGGCATCGGCTTTCACCAGCTCATCGCCGCATTTTACGCCGACGATGCGGTCCCCTTCCTGAATCAGGCTGTCGACCGGAGTATTAAAGCGGAACTCTACGCCCGCCTGTTCGGCCATTTTCGCCAGACGCTGGGTGAAAAGCTGGCAGTCGCCGGTTTCATCGTTTGGCAGACGCAACCCACCGGTCAGCTTGTGGGCCACTTCCGCCAGCGCCGGTTCAACTTCTGCCAGTCGCGAGGCTTCCAGCAGTTGATACGGAACGCCCGCATCTTCCAGCACCGCGATATCGCGAGTGGCGTTTTCATACTGTTGTTCGGTACGGAACAGCTGCAGCGTACCGCCCTGACGCCCTTCATAAGTAATACCGGTGGTTTCACGTAGCGTCTTCAGGCAGTCGCGGCTGTACTCGGCAAGCCGCACCATCCGACCTTTGTTTTCCATATAGTGGCGGGTGTCGCAGTTGCGCAGCATCTGCCACATCCACTTCAGCTGAAAACCGGTGCCGTCCAGACGAATCGCCAGCGGCGCATGGCGCTGAAACATCCACTTAATCGCCTTCAGAGGCACACCAGGTGCTGCCCAGGGTGCCGCATACCCCGGCGAAATTTGCCCCGCGTTGGCCGCGCTGGTTTCCAGCGCCGGACCGGCTTCCCTGTCAATTACCGTAACCTGATGCCCCGCCTGACTTAAATACCAGGCGCTGGTTACGCCAACCACGCCACTTCCCAGTATGACAATGTGCATAGCCACTCCAGAATGAGTAAAAGAACAATCTTCTAATTACAAATTGATAACCCAGATGAAAATATTATTCAACATATGCTTTTTTTATGGTGACTTGCCTCACAGAGTGCCCATCACACGGGGTAGCGGAGAATTTGATATCTCCTGCTACCCTCTTTTTTTTGTCAGCATAAAACTCTGCAAAATTGAAAAATAGTCGCTATCAAAATGAATAAATCATGAAGAAAAGAAATGGCGCTTGTTACAGAATTTCTGCGGTGTTCTATTCTTGAAGAGAGGCTCTCCAGACAGAGAGAGTCGCCAACAATGAGGGCGCGCTAATGGCTACGATTGACTCGATGAATAAGGACACCACTCGTCTGAGCGATGGACCCGATTGGACGTTTCCGCTGCTCGAAACCTACCTGGCAGAGATCGACCGGGTAGCGAAGCTGTACCGGCTGGACACCTATCCGCACCAAATTGAAGTCATTACCTCCGAGCAGATGATGGACGCTTACTCCAGCGTCGGGATGCCGATTAACTACACCCACTGGTCGTTTGGCAAAAAATTTATTGAGACCGAGCGCGGCTATAAGCACGGACAACAGGGGCTGGCCTACGAAATAGTCATCAACTCCAACCCGTGTATCGCCTATCTGATGGAGGAGAACACCGTCACCATGCAGGCGCTGGTGATGGCGCACGCCTGCTATGGCCACAACTCCTTCTTTAAAAATAACTATCTATTCCGTAGCTGGACCGATGCCAGCTCTATCGTCGACTATCTGCTGTTCGCCCGCAAATACATTGCCGACTGCGAAGAACGCTATGGCGTGGACGAGGTGGAGCGTCTGCTCGACTCTTGTCACGCGCTGATGAACTACGGGGTAGACCGCTACAAACGACCATCCAAAATCTCCATGCAGGAAGAGAAAGCGCGGCAGAAGAGCCGTGAAGAGTATCTGCAAAGCCAGGTGAATATGCTGTGGCGCACCCTGCCGAAACGCGATGAAGAGAAAGCCATCGAGTCAGCACATCGCTATCCGTCCGAGCCGCAGGAAAACCTGCTCTACTTTATGGAGAAAAACGCCCCGCTGCTGGAGTCGTGGCAGCGTGAGATCCTGCGCATCGTGCGCAAGGTCAGCCAGTATTTTTATCCGCAGAAGCAGACCCAGGTGATGAACGAAGGCTGGGCCACCTTCTGGCACTACACCATCCTTAACCATCTGTACGATGAAGGAAAAGTGACCGAACGCTTTATGCTCGAGTTCCTGCACAGCCATACCAACGTGGTGTACCAGCCGCCGTACAACAGCCCGTGGTACAGCGGAATTAACCCATACGCGCTGGGCTTTGCCATGTTCCAGGATATTAAGCGCATCTGCCAGAATCCGACCGAGGAAGATAAGTACTGGTTCCCGGATATCGCGGGATCTGACTGGCTCACTACCCTGCACTTCGCGATGCGTGATTTTAAAGACGAGAGCTTTATCAGCCAGTTCTTGTCACCGAAGATCATGCGCGATTTCCGTCTGTTCACGGTGCTGGATGACGATCGTAATAACTATCTGGAGATTTCGGCTATCCATAATGAGGAAGGGTATCGGGAGATTCGTTCGCAGCTTTCGTCCCAGTACAACCTCAGCAATCTGGAGCCGAATATTCAGGTGTGGAACGTGGATCTTCGCGGCGACCGTTCGCTGACGCTGCGCTATGTGCCGCATAACCGCGCGCCGCTGGATAAGGGGCGTCGTGAGGTGCTTAAGCATGTGCATCGTCTGTGGGGGTTTGATGTGCATCTGGAGCAGCAGAATGCGGATGGTAGCGTGGAGTTGCTGGAGCGTTGCCCGCCGCGGCCAAACGCGCTGTAACTTCTATCGTAGTCATGGTAGCCCGGACGAGGTGCGAAGCGCCGACTCCGGGGAACTCGGATTCGCAATTACTTTTGTGGATTCATCACCTGGTTGCGCTCTCTTCCAGCTCTTGCCATATAAATTGCACTGGCGCAGAGAGCGCGCAAGGGGCGGCCAATCGCCGCCGTCCCCTGCACCCCCGGGCTCTGGCGGCAAAATCGCCACTTCGTGGTTCCCTCAGCTTATTCCCTCCGGCTTCGGGTCGGGCGCAAGTTTACATCCCTGTAAACTGCGCCCTCAGCCCACATCCATGTGGGCTGACCCGGCCTACGGGAAACGCTTCGGCGATTTAGACGCCACCAACACCAGAGCAGTCTTTTAGCCAACAGCAAAAACCTGAGTGACTGGAACGGCGAGTCCCCGCTGGAAATCGGCGAGCCGGAGAATGGAAGACAAGGTCAGGACGCCATGGATGGCGGACTGAGGCGAACCGAGACAGGGATGTCGAGTTTCGCCGTGCCGCAGGCTGGAGTTCGTAGGTGAGCGTAGTGCGAAGCACCGATTTCCCTGCGGGGCCGCGGGGATTGTTAAGGGGAGCGCGGCAAGCTCCCCTTAACCCGTTCACAGATGAAGAAGCGCCATATTCTGCCCAGCATAAAGTGAACGGAACCAACGCACTCCATAAAACAGATAACTACCGGCTATGAATCGCCAAATCCCCCGGCAACGTCTTCTGCATACGATGCCAGATCTCACCGCTGTCATGACCATAGCTACGCACCGTCTCATACACCTTATCGTGCGCACCCTGCTCACACAGTTCCGCCAGCTTATGGTAGAAACCGAGCGCCAGACTACGCGCTTCCGGGCTAGAGAAGTAATGACGCCCCAGGCGCGTATACAGCCCCTTCATCCCGTTAAGAATCAGCCCATAGATAGGGTTACCGGAAGCGAATGCCAGACCGCGGAACACACCGTAGTCGAGTTCGGCAAACGCATCAGCGTAGTCTTCGACTTCGCGCGTCGCGGCCAGCACTTCCAGCGATTTTTCCGGGTGCTGACGGAAAGCGGTACGAATATAAATGGTTGCGATATTGGTACGCACGGACAGCAGATTATCAATCAGCTGCGGTACGCTATCGTGATCGAGACGCGCCAGCGTTTCCAGAATGTTGAGACCTGACGTTTCCCAGAAGTTATTCACTTTCGTCGGCTTACCGTGCTGAATAGTCAACCAGCCATCACGAGCCAGACGCTGCAACACTTCACGTAAGGTGGTGCGAGTCACACCAATTAATTCAGAGAGTTCACGTTCAGCGGGAAGAATAGACCCTGGAGGAAAGCGGTTATTCCAGATGCTTTCTACAATATACTCTTCCGCGAAACCCGCCGGGCTTTGCGCCTTAATGACCATAGTAAAAATTCCATTACACAGCGTTGCAATTGGACTCATCATACCAGAGGCAACATAGTGCAGGTAGCAGGACAAATGAATTAAAAAGGGATCGCCGTTTCATTTTTCACATTTCTTTGTCGTAGTGGAAAGTACCCACAAAGGCTGAATTCTGGAAGTAGCACTGATTTAGTGGTAAAAAATGACATCTTTCGGGAGGAAAACGGTTGTCATGGAAATCTCTTACGGTCGCGCGCTATGGCGTAACTTTCTTGGCCAGTCGCCGGACTGGTACAAACTGCTGCTGATTATTTTCTTAGTCATCAATCCGCTGGTATTTTTAATTAATCCATTTATCGCCGGATGGCTGCTGGTCGTGGAGTTTATCTTCACCCTCGCAATGGCGCTCAAGTGCTACCCGCTGATCCCTGGCGGGCTGCTGGCGATTGAATCGGTGTTTATCGGCATGACCTCCGCTAACCACGTGCGTGATGAGATTGCGGCCAACCTCGAAGTGCTGCTGTTGCTGATCTTTATGGTCGCCGGCATCTATTTTATGAAGCAGCTTCTGCTGTTTATCTTCACCCGTCTTTTGCTCTCCATTCGCAGCAAGCGCCTGCTATCGCTGGCGTTCTGTCTTGCTGCCGCATTTCTGTCAGCGTTCCTTGATGCGCTGACGGTAGTGGCGGTGATTATCAGCGTCGCCGTTGGTTTTTATAGCATCTACCACCAGGTGGCATCATCGCGCCCCGATGATGACGATCTGCTCGACGACAGCCATATCGACAAGCATAACCGCATCGTGCTTGAGCAGTTCCGCGCCTTCTTACGTAGCTTGATGATGCATGCAGGCGTCGGTACGGCACTCGGCGGCGTAATGACGATGGTCGGCGAGCCGCAGAACCTGATCATTGCTAAAGTTGCTGGTTGGCATTTCGGTGAGTTTTTCCTGCGCATGTCGCCGGTTACCGTGCCCGTGTTCATCTGCGGGCTACTGACCTGCTGGCTGCTGGAGAAATGCAAAGTATTTGGCTATGGCGCCGAGTTGCCGGAGCCAGTCCGTAAAATCCTGTACGACTTTGATGAACGCAGCCGCGTACAACGCTCAAAGCAAGAGAATATGCGGCTGATCGTGCAGGGGGTCATCGGCGTCTGGCTGGTGCTGGCACTGGCGTTACACCTGGCTGAGGTTGGGCTGATTGGCCTGTCGGTGATTATCTTCGCCACCTCATTTACCGGCATTACCGACGAACACGCTATTGGTAAAGCCTTCACCGAGGCGCTGCCCTTCACCGCCTTGCTGACGGTCTTCTTCGCCGTCGTCGCGGTCATTATTGACCAGCACCTCTTTGCGCCCATTATTGACTTTGTGCTCCAGGCTTCACCGCATGCCCAGCGCTCGCTGTTCTATGTCTTTAACGGCGTTCTGTCGTCTATCTCAGATAACGTGTTTGTCGGTACCGTTTATATCAACGAAGCCAAAGCCGCGCTGGATAACGGTGCTATCAGCCTGCCACAGTTCGAACTGCTGGCGGTGGCCATCAACACCGGCACCAACCTGCCGTCGGTAGCGACGCCAAACGGTCAGGCAGCCTTCCTGTTCCTGCTCACCTCAGCGCTGGCACCGCTGATTCGCCTCTCCTACGGACGCATGGTGTGGATGGCGCTGCCGTATACGATAGTCCTGACGCTGGTAGGTCTGCTGTGCGTTGAATTCACGCTGCAGCCGTCGATAGACTGGATGATGAGTAATGGGTTATTAGTTTTGCCTAAGTAACGACTTAATAACGTCCAATGATTATCGCCCGACAAACTTTGTTCGGGCGTTGACTCGTTATTTATGAATAATTACGTATAGCCGGATGGCACAGCTATCGTTTTCGTTTACACTGCGCTTTCAAAGCACGTTCCAGGGAAATGTATATGTTGCGATATTTAAACCAGAGCTCACGTGGCCGCAGTGCCTGGTTATTACTGGCGTTAACCGCTTTTGCGCTTGAGTTAGTGGCATTATGGTTCCAGCACGTGATGTTATTAAAACCGTGCGTACTGTGTATTTACGAGCGTTGTGCGCTGTTTGGGATTATGGGCGCGGGGCTGGTGGGTGCCATCGCACCGAAAAGTCCGTTACGCTATGTTGCCCTGCTTATCTGGCTGTACAGCGCTTTCAGAGGGTTACAGCTGGCGTGGGAACACACCATGATTCAGCTTCACCCGTCGCCGTTTATGACCTGTGATTTTATGGCGCGTTTCCCAAGCTGGCTGCCGCTCGATAAGTGGCTGCCGCAGGTATTTGTCGCGTCAGGTGACTGTTCTGTTCGTCAGTGGGAATTCTTATCGCTGGAGATGCCGCAGTGGCTGGTCGGTATTTTTGCCGCCTATCTGATTGTGGCGCTGCTGGTGCTGATTGCCCAACCGTTCAAACCGAAAAGACGCGACCTGTTCGGCCGCTAATCACCGCCTTGCCAGTGGCTTTGAACAGGCTGCTGGCAAGTTCTTCACTCTCTCTATCCCATCAACGCCCATATTCCATATCCCGCCGCAAGTACCAGACTCCAGCCGCCCAGATTAATCACTAACGCCAGTACTAAGAGCTTTATTGGATTACGCATATGCGTCCTTATACCGAATCGCTTTTATTCTCTATCGGCCCGGTATAAGAATTACGTAGGGGTTTAAGGCGGGAAATATAAAAATAGTGAATGATGCCGCAAATTGCGGTTTATTTAGCCCAATCCGGCTTATTTAATATATGGTCCTGCCAGTCGTATACTTCCGACTCTTTCACTGCGATATGACGTACGGAAATACGCTCGCCGTGCATCGCCGCCTTGGAACCGGTAATGAGCGGGTGCCACTGCGGCAGCGACTGCCCTTCCGCCAGCAGGCGATAGGCGCAGGTATGCGGCAGCCACTCGAAGGTAGGCAGATTGTCGCGCGTCAGCTTGATGCAGTCCGGCTCGAATTCGAAGCGGCGTTCATAGTTACGGCACTGACAGGTTTTGATATTGAGCTGCTTACAGGCAACGTTAGTGAAATAGATTTCGTCGGTGTCGTCATCCATCAGCTTATGCAGGCAGCACTGCCCGCAGCCATCACACAGCGACTCCCACTCCGCATCTGTCATTTCATCAAGGGTTTTGCTCTGCCAGAAAGGTAATTCGCTCATCAGGATGTCCACATCAAAAATCAGGGTGCTTCTTATAACCAGTCTGGCACAGGGATGCAAGTTTTGCCGCCCGAATGGGGCGGCAAGGAGGGCTTACAGTACGCGAGTCGTCAGGGACAGTCCGTTAAACTGCACCTCAAGCTCATCGCCCGCGTGCAGTGGGCCAACGCCTTCCGGGGTACCGGTTAGAACAACATCACCCGGCTTCAGGGTAAAGAAGCGGCTCATATAGGCAATCAGCGGCACGATTTTGTGGATCATATCGGACGTACTACCCTGCTGGCGTACTTCGCCATTGATGTTCAGGCCCAGCGAAATATTCTGCGGGTCGCCCTCAAAAGCGGAAGCAGGAATAAAGCCGGAGATTGGACAGGAGTTATCAAATCCTTTGGCTTTTTCCCACGGCTGACCGGCCTTCTTCATTTTCCCCTGCAGATCGCGCAGGGTGAGATCCAGCGCTACGCCGTAGCCGGCAATCGCCTGCAATACGTGATCTTCGGTTGCCTGGCGCAGCGTGCCGCCAATCAATACCGCCAGTTCGACTTCATGATGCACAGAGCCAAGACCCTGCGGCAGAATCAGCGGCTGGCGCAGGTCGCACAGCGCCGTTTCTGGCTTAATAAAAAGAACGGGTTCTTCCGGCGTTGCGCTGCCCATTTCCTGGATATGCTTAGCATAATTACTGCCAACACAGACAACTTTGCTTACCGGGTAATCCAGCAGAGCACCCTGCCAGTTATGATGCTGATACATGCTTTTCCCTTACTCGTTGTTCATCGTGGACGCATTTTGGCCGGAAGCGGAGCGGTTACTCGCCCTTATTTTTCGACTCAGCCAAATGCTGCTTTAACAGATTTTCAGGCGGTGGCGGGATCTGTAAATAATAGCCCTGCTCTTTAAGCGCCTGTTTTACTTTTTCCAGGTCGGCATTGACTGTCTTCTTACGTCCGTCAAGCGGCAACAACATGGCTAACTGAGGCTGACCGAAGCCCTGCATCAGTTCTGGCGGCACGCGAGAGAAATCGTCTTTTTTTTCGACATACAAATAGGTTTGATCACGTTTAGAACTACGATAAATCACACAAAACATACTTTATACTCGGAATTAGGACTGTGGTTACTTGCTTGAATATATTAGTGACTATAACATGACTGATAGTCTTCGGAATATCGTCGCGCAACGTGCGGCGATAAATAGCAAATTGAGTAAGGCCAGGATGTCAAACACGCCAATCGAACTTAAAGGCAGTAGCTTCACCCTATCTGTGGTTCATTTGCATGATGCAAAGCCCGAGGTTATTCGTCAGGCGTTGGAAGACAAAGTCGCCCAGGCTCCGGCCTTTTTCCGTCATGCCCCTGTAGTGGTCAATGTCGGTAACCTTGAAGAATTCACCCAGTGGCGTGCTATTCAACAGGCCATTATGTCCGTGGGCTTGCGGATTGTGGGCGTGAGCGGTTGTAAAAACCCTCAATTTAAAGCGGCCATCGACCAGTCAGGTCTTCCTTTACTGACTGAAGGCAAAGAAAAAGTTGTCCGCGCGGCCCCCGTAGAGCAGCCCAAACCGGTAGAACCCGAACCAATTGTTAGTCCGATCACAAAAACGCGAATGATTGATACGCCAGTACGTTCCGGTCAGCGCATTTATGCACCAAACTGTGATCTGATTGTGACAAGCCACGTCAGCGCGGGCGCTGAGTTGATTGCCGACGGGAATATTCACGTTTACGGCATGATGCGTGGACGCGTTCTGGCCGGTGCCGGCGGAGACCGGGAAGCACAAGTATTTTGTACCCACCTGGCGGCGGAGCTGGTCTCCATTGCCGGGGAATATTGGCTGAGCGATCAGATCCCAGCCGAATTTTATGGCAAAGCGGCGCGTCTACGTTTGGACAACAGCGCTTTGACTATTCAACCGTTAAATTAATCCCTTTTTAACAAGGAATTTCTATGGCACGCATTATTGTTGTGACTTCAGGTAAAGGGGGCGTGGGTAAGACCACCTCCAGCGCGGCCATCGCGACTGGTTTGGCGCAGAAGGGAAAGAAAACGGTCGTTATCGATTTTGATATCGGTCTGCGTAACCTTGACCTGATCATGGGCTGCGAACGTCGTGTAGTTTATGATTTCGTGAACGTTATCCAGGGCGATGCCACGCTGAATCAGGCATTAATCAAAGATAAGCGCACCGAAAATCTTTATATCCTCCCTGCTTCTCAGACCCGTGATAAAGATGCGCTGACCCGCGAAGGCGTCGAGAAAGTGCTCGATGAGCTGAAGAAGATGGAGTTCGACTTCGTGGTCTGCGACTCCCCTGCCGGTATCGAAACCGGTGCGCTAATGGCGCTCTATTTCGCTGATGAAGCGATCATCACCACTAACCCAGAAGTGTCGTCCGTTCGTGACTCCGACCGTATTCTGGGCATTCTGGCGTCGAAATCTCGCCGCGCAGAAAACGGTGAAGAGCCAATTAAAGAACACCTGCTGTTAACGCGCTACAACCCAGGCCGCGTTAACAAAGGCGATATGCTGAGCATGGAAGATGTGCTGGAGATCCTGCGCATCAAACTGGTCGGTGTTATTCCGGAAGATCAATCCGTACTTCGCGCTTCTAACCAGGGCGAACCGGTTATTCTGGATACCGTGTCTGACGCAGGTAAAGCCTACGCCGACACCGTCGATCGTCTGTTGGGAGAAGAACGTCCTTTCCGCTTCATTGAAGAAGAGAAGAAAGGTTTCCTCAAACGCCTGTTCGGAGGATAAATCATGGCATTACTCGACTTTTTTCTCTCACGGAAAAAGAATACCGCCAACATTGCTAAAGAACGCCTGCAAATCATCGTCGCGGAACGCCGCCGCAGTGATGCAGAACCGCACTATCTGCCGCAGTTAAGGAAGGATATTCTGGAAGTGATTTGCAGGTACGTGCAGATTGACCCAGAAATGGTCACGGTGCAGTTAGAGCAAAAAGACGGGGATATTTCGATTCTGGAACTCAACGTCACGCTACCGGAAGCAGAAGAGTCAAAATCCTGACTTTCGATGGTGTAAAAAAAGGCGCTAGTGATAGCGCTTTTTTTGTGTCTGCCGTTTGGTGCTTTCCGGCTGATGTTATCTCGCTGGTCGCCCGGACGAGGCGCTTTAGCGCCGACGCCGGGATTTCTCCGGCGTCGCTACGCTCGGCCGGCTACGCGTCCTGTTCTGGGCTCGCCGCTGGCTTCTTGCTCTTCCCTTTGCCTTTGATGAACGACTTCTTCGCGCCCCCCGGCGCAACCAGCCCACGGAACTGTCTTACCGGCGTACTGCGCGCCTGATCGATAAGCTGGAATAACGTCCCCACCAGCGGCTGCATAAAGTCCTGATAACGGCACTGCTTCTCGCTGATTTGGGTCAGCGTCGACTCCCAGTGAGCCGTCATGTCTGGACGAGTGGCCATCTCCGGCAGCGAGTGGAACAGGGCTTTCCCGGCGTCAGTCGAGTGAATGTAGCGCCCTTTTTTGGTCAGGAAACCACGCTTAAACAACAGTTCAATAATCCCCGCGCGCGTCGCTTCCGTCCCTAATCCATCGGTCGCGCGCAGGATTTTTTTCAGATCTTTATCCTGCACGAAACGGGCAATCCCGGTCATCGCCGACAGCAGCGTTGCGTCGGTAAAATGGCGCGGCGGCTGAGTTTGTCGCTCCACCACTTCGCCGTTTTCGCACAGCAGTTCATCCGCTTTAGCGACCACCGGCAGCGGCGTACCGTCGTTCTCTTCATCGCGCTCTTTCGCCCCGAGCAGCGTGCGCCAACCGGCCTCCGCCAGGAAACGCGCCTTCGCTACGAACTTACCGTTAGCAATATCAAGATCTATCTGACATTTGCGGTATACCGCATCCGGGCAGAACTGCATCAGATACTGACGGGCGACGAGGTTATAAACCTTCGCCTCGTTCTCACTAAGATTGACCTTGCTGGCGCGCGCCGTGGGAATGATAGCGTGGTGAGCATCGACCTTTTTGTCGTCCCAGCAGCGATTGCGAGTATCGGTGTTCACCACCGGCTGCGGCAGCAGATCCGGCACGTGCACGCCAATGGCGTTAATCACCGCGTGTCGCCCAGCAAAATGTTCTTCCGGCAGATAGCGGCTATCGGAACGCGGATAGGTGATAAGTTTATGGGTTTCGTACAGTTTCTGGCAGATATCCAGCACGTTCTGCGCGCTCAGGCCAAAGCGTTTGGCCGCTTCAATCTGCAATGCCGACAGTGAAAACGGCAGCGGAGCCGGTTCGGAGTCGCGCTTATCGTTGTAGGCCGTGACCAGCGCAGGCTGGCCGCTAATGCGCTTCACCACGTGCTCAGCCAGCGCGCGGTTCAGCAGACGGCCCTCTTCATCCTGATGCGGCTCGCAGGCCTCGCTTGGCTGCCAGGTAGCCGTAAAGCGTTCCTCTTTCGGCGTGACGATATGCGCTTTGACTTCGAAGAAATCCTTCGAGACAAAGTGCTCAATTTCTTCATCACGGCGCACCACCAGCCCCAATACCGGGGTCTGTACGCGGCCAACGGAGAGCACGCCCTGATAACCCGCGTTACGCCCAAGAATGGTGTAAGCCCGGGTCATATTGATGCCGTACAGCCAGTCGGCGCGAGCGCGGGCCAGCGCCGACACGCACAGCGGGATAAACTCGCTGTTCGCGCGTAGGCGTGAAATCGCCCGCTCTACCGCCTGTGGGTTAAGGTCGTTGATTAAGCAGCGCTGTACCTGGTGACGCTTTTCCGCCGACAGCTGCAAATAATCCAGCACCTCATCCACCAGCAACTGCCCCTCTCTATCGGGGTCACCCGCGTGGATGACTTCACTGGCTTCATGCAGAAAGCGCTTAATCACGTTGAGCTGTTTTGTCACCGATGGCCGGGGCTGAAGCTGCCATTTTTCCGGCACAATCGGTAAATCCTGCAGATTCCAGCGCGCATAGCGGCTGTCATAAACATCCGGCTGAGCCTGTTCCAGAAGGTGGCCGATACACCAGGTCACAACCTGGCCGTTGCCACACTCTATAAAGCCGTCGCCCTTTCGATGGGGCTTCGGCAATACGTCAGCGATGGCGCGGGCCAGACTCGGTTTTTCCGCTATGAACAGCCGCATGGGTTCAGCGCAGCTCGATCATCGGACGGCCACCGCGTGCGGTCACCAGTTCGCCGATGGCGGTCAGTTTGATACCAAATTCCGCGGCAGCCGCGTGCACCGCGTCTTCTGCGTCCGGCGTGACCGCCAGCAGCAGCCCGCCGGAGGTTTGCGGGTCGCAGAGCAGCGCGCGTTGGGAATCGGTCATGGTGCCCATCAGGTGCCCGTAGCTGGCAAAGTTACGTTCGGTACCGCCCGGCACGGCGCCAAGCTCGATGTATTCTTCAACGCCCGGCAGCATAGGCACCGCGTCGAAATCAATCTGTGCCTGTACGCCTGCGCCCTGGCACATTTCGCTCAGGTGGCCGAGCAGACCAAAACCGGTCACGTCGGTCATCGCTTTGACGCCTTCGATGTTGGCAAACGCAGAGCCGACCAGGTTCATCTGGCACATCACTTCCGTCGCCAGCCCTTGATGTTCTGGCTTCAGCAGCGATTTTTTCTCGGCGGTGGTCAGCACGCCAATCCCCAGCGGTTTGGTCAGGAACAGCTTGCAGCCCGCCTGTGCGGTGCTGTTTTTCTTAACGCGTTCGGTCGGGACGATCCCGGTGACCGCCAGGCCAAAAATAGGTTCTGGTGCGTCAATAGAGTGCCCCCCCGCCAGCGCAATACCGGCCTGTTTGCAGGCAAAACGCCCGCCTTCGGTCACTTCACGGGCAATTTCCGGCGCCAGTTTGTTAATCGGCCAACCGAGGATGGCAATCGCCATAATCGGCTTACCGCCCATGGCGAAGATATCGCTGATGGCGTTGGTCGCCGCAATGCGGCCAAAGTCGAACGGGTTATCGACGATAGGCATAAAGAAATCGGTGGTGCTGATGACCGAGGTACCGTTACCCAGGTCATAAACGGCGGCATCGTCGCGAGTTTCGTTACCGACAAGCAGGTTCGGGTCGATAAACTTCGTCTGCTCGCTGTGCAGGATGGTTTCCAGCTCCTTCGGTGAAATTTTACAACCGCAACCCGCTCCGTGGCTGTACTGCGTTAAACGAATGGCCTGCTCGCTCATGGACAACTCCTGTCATTGCTCTGGCATTTGCATAGGGGGTGTATGTTAACGCCAGAACAGAGCCGTGATAAGTACGACTGTCTGAATTCGGGGGCAGTTGCCTATAATCCAGACAATCGTCGCGGTTTTTCTAGAGATAACGGACGAACGGTGCCGTATCCGGGAAAGTAATGGTGGTGGAGGCTTTGAGCTGCGGCGTGCCCAGATAGAGGAAGCCGACGATTTTGTCCTGCGCACCGCACTGGAACCCTTCACGCACGACAGGGCTTTCCGTCAGCGCTCCGCTGCGCCAGATACCGTTGAAGCCCTGAGCGACGGCCGCCATCTGCATCGCCATTACCGCGCAGCCTGCGGACATCTCTTGCTCCCATTGAGGGATCTTCGGGTGATCCTGGCATTTCGCAATCACGGTGATAATCATCGGCGCGCGGAAAGGCGCATTACGCGCTTTCTCAACGGCCTTTTCATCGCTTTGCGCAGCCACCGCCCCCTGCTCCAGCAGTTGGCTGAAACGCTCGCGGCCTTCGCCTTCAATAATCACAAACTGCCACGGCTGCAGCGTGCCGTGATCCGGCGCGCGCATACCGGCACGGAGGATATTTTCCAGTGCTTCCCCGGTGGGTGCTGGCTCTGCCAGACGGGATGCGCTGCGGCGATTAACGAGTAATTCAAGTGCGTCCATTGAGTAACCCTCTCATGTTATTTTTCATAAAATTAACATGCGCGAGGATTTTGTTACAGCGCCACAGGCGATTCCTGCTGACAAGCGGCGACGGTCTATTTAGGATAGCCACACGTTCCACCGTTTCGGTGGACCTTTTATTTCTTTCAGGGAGAATACATGCGAACCCTATGGCGCTTTATTGCCGGATTCTTTAAATGGACGTGGCGGCTGCTCAACTTCGTACGTGAGCTGGTGCTGAACCTGTTCTTTATTCTGCTGGTGCTGGTTGGCGTCGGCATCTGGATGCAGGTGAGTAGCAGTAGCACAAGCGAGAGCAGCAACCGTGGTGCACTGCTGATGGATATCAGCGGCGTGGTGGTGGATAAACCTTCCGCCAGCAGCAAACTCAGCGTGATTGGCCGCCAGATTTTCGGCGCCAGCTCTGACCGCCTGCAGGAAAACTCGCTGTTCGATATCGTGCAGACTATTCGCCAGGCTAAAGATGACCGCAATATCACCGGCATCGTGCTGGATCTGAAAAACTTTGCCGGTGGCGATCAGCCGTCGATGCAATATATCGGTAAGGCGCTGCGCGAGTTCCGCGATGCCGGTAAGCCGGTGTATGCCGTCGGCGATAGCTACAGCCAGGGGCAGTACTACCTCGCGAGCTTCGCCAACAAGATTTGGCTGTCGCCGCAGGGCGTGGTTGACCTTCATGGTTTCGCGACCAACGGGCTGTACTACAAATCGCTGCTGGATAAGCTGAAGGTTTCGACCCACGTGTTCCGCGTCGGCACCTATAAATCCGCCGTTGAGCCGTTTATCCGTGACGATATGTCTCCTGCCGCCCGTGATGCGGACAGCCGCTGGATTGGCGAGCTGTGGCAGAACTACCTGAACACCATTGCCGCTAACCGCCAGATTACCGCGCAGCAGGTCTTCCCTGGCGCACAGGGTCTGCTCGACGGTCTGCGTAAAGTCGACGGCGACACGGCAAAATATGCGCTCGACAACAAGCTGGTCGATGCGCTGGGCTCAAGCGCGGAAATCGAAAAAGCGATGACCAAAGCGTTTGGCTGGAGCAAAGCAGATAATAACTATCGCGCGGTCAGCATGTATGACTACGCGGTGAAAACCCCGGCGGATACCGGTGCCAGCATCGCGGTCATCTTCGCGAACGGCGCTATCATGGATGGTGAAGAAACCCCGGGTAACGTCGGCGGCGACACCACGGCATCACAGATTCGCGATGCGCGTCTGGACCCGAAAGTGAAAGCCATCGTCCTGCGCGTCAATAGCCCAGGCGGTAGCGTCAGCGCCTCTGAAGTGATCCGCGCAGAGCTGGCAGCTGCTAAAGCCGCTGGCAAACCGGTGGTGGTTTCGATGGGCGGTATGGCGGCATCCGGTGGTTACTGGATCTCTACGCCGGCAAACTACATCGTTGCCAGCCCATCCACGTTGACTGGGTCGATTGGTATCTTCGGGGTCATCAACACCGTTGAAAATACGCTGGATTCTATCGGCGTACACACCGACGGCGTGGCGACCTCACCGCTGGCGGATATGGCGGTGACGAAAGCTCTGCCGCCGGAAGTGCAGCAGATGATGCAGCTCAGCATTGAGAGCGGCTACAAGCGCTTTATCACGCTGGTGGCGCAAGCACGTAACAGCACGCCGGAGGCCATTGATAAGATTGCACAGGGCCACGTCTGGACCGGTGAAGATGCGAAAGCTAACGGTCTGGTAGACAGCCTGGGTGACTTCGACGATGCGGTGGCGAAAGCCGCTGAGCTCGCGAAAGTGAAAACCTGGCATATTGACTACTACCAGAGCGAGCCAACCTTCTTCGATAGGATTATGGACAGCGTGTCCGGTTCAGTTCACGCCGCACTGCCGCAGGCCATTCAGGCTTACTTGCCAGCACCGCTTGCCTCTGCTGCAAATGCAGTGAAAGCCGAGAGCGATAAACTGGCGGTGTTTAACGATCCGCAAAATCGCTATGCATTTTGCCTGACCTGCGCCAATATTCGCTAATCGCAATCCCCTCCGCACGGAGGGGATTTTCTTTCGATTAATCATTAGACGACCCCATGCAAAAAAAATCCATTTACGTCGCCTACACCGGCGGGACCATCGGGATGCAGCGCTCCGATCACGGCTACATTCCGGTTTCCGGTCACCTGCAGCGCCAGCTTGCGCTGATGCCAGAGTTCCACCGTCCCGAAATGCCGGACTTTACCATCCACGAATACGACCCGCTGATGGACTCTTCCGACATGACGCCGGAAGACTGGCAGCACATTGCCGACGACATTAAAGCGCACTACGACGAGTATGATGGCTTTGTTATCCTGCACGGTACCGATACCATGGCGTTCACCGCCTCGGCGCTATCGTTTATGCTGGAGAACCTCGGCAAGCCGGTTATCGTTACCGGCTCGCAGATCCCCTTAGCTGAGCTGCGTTCCGATGGGCAAATTAACCTGCTGAACTCGCTGTACGTCGCCGCGAACTTCCCGATTAATGAAGTGACATTGTTCTTCAATAATCGCCTCTATCGCGGCAACCGCACCACCAAAGCGCACGCCGACGGTTTTGATGCCTTCGCCTCCCCCAATCTACAGCCGCTGCTGGAAGCAGGGATCCATATCCGTAAACTCGGGACGCCGCCCGCGCCGCATGGCGAAGGCGAGCTTTTCGTGCACCCGATTACGCCGCAACCGATCGGCGTGGTGACGATTTACCCGGGCATCTCCGCCGATGTGGTGCGTAACTTCCTGCTTCAGCCGGTAAAAGCGCTTATCCTGCGTTCTTACGGCGTCGGCAACGCGCCGCAAAACGGCGTTTTTGTGAATGAGCTGGCCGAAGCCAGCAAACGCGGTATTGTGGTGGTGAATCTTACCCAGTGCATGTCCGGTAAGGTCAACATGGGCGGTTACGCCACCGGTAACGCGCTGGCACAGGCGGGCGTGATTAGCGGCTCAGACATGACGGTGGAAGCCACGCTGACCAAATTACATTATCTGTTAAGCCAGGGGCTGGATGCCGACGCCATTCGCCGCGCCATGCAGCAAAACCTGCGCGGTGAGCTGACCCCGGACGAATAAGGAGAGCGAGATGACGCAACGCGCACTGTTATTGGTGGATTTACAGAACGATTTCTGTGCCGGTGGGGCGCTTGCCGTCGCGGACGGTGACAGCACTATCGACGTCGCCAACTTGCTGATTCGCGCCGCTAAAATTCGCGGCGATGCCGTTGTGGCAAGCCAGGACTGGCACCCGGCTAACCACGGCAGTTTTGCCAGCCAGCACGGCGTAAACGCCTACAGTCAGGGCGAGCTCGACGGCCTTGCGCAAACCTTCTGGCCGGATCACTGCGTGCAGCACAGCGACGGCGCGGCGCTGCATCCTCTGCTCGCCGCCCAGGATATTGACGCCGTATTCCATAAAGGCGAAAGCGTCAATATCGACAGCTATAGCGCCTTTTTCGACAACGGTCATCGCCAGAAAACTGGTCTGGACGCGTGGCTGCACGAGCGCGGTATCGACGAGCTTGTGGTGTTAGGGCTTGCGACCGATTACTGCGTGAAGTTCACCGTGCTGGATGCATTACAGCTTGGCTATGCGGTTAACGTTATCACCGACGGCTGCCGCGGAGTGAATATTCAGCCGCAGGACAGCGCCAACGCATTTATGGAGATGATCGTCGAAGGGGCCACGCTTTATACGCTGGATGACTGGCTGGAAATTCAGGGATAATTCCCTGTAGCCCGGACGAGGCGCGAAGCGCTGACGCCGGGCTCTCTCCGGCGTCGCGTTGCTCAGCCAGACTACTCTCTCCCTTTTTCTTCCTCGTGAACCATCTCGCAGATTTAACCCAGCGGCAGTGATATGTTCGAACGGTTGTTTTTTCGCCACGCCATTTCCGTGGCGTGTTTGCTTTTTTAATGTCAAAGAGGACCGTTTATGAAACTTTTGCCTTTGCTGGCAGCATTACCCCTGCTCTGCGCCTCGGTTGTTTCCGCGAATTCCTTGATGTCCGTCGGCTACTTTAACGGTGGCGGTGACGTGACGGCCGGGCCTGGCGGCGATATCAATAAGCTCGATGTGCGCCAGATAACCCACCTGAACTATTCGTTTGGCCTTATCTACAACGACGAGAAAGACGAAACCAACGACGCGTTAAAAGACCCAACCAAACTGCACCAAATCTGGCTCTCCCCGAAAGTCCAGGCTGACTTAGAAAAAATCCCCGTTCTGCGTAAGCAAAACCCTGACCTGAAGGTCCTGCTTTCCGTCGGCGGCTGGGGGGCTCGAGGTTTCTCCGGCGCGGCAGCGACGCCGGAATCCCGCGCGGTGTTTGTCCGCTCGGTGCAGGACGTGGTGGCGAAATATGGTTTAGACGGTATCGACCTTGACTGGGAATACCCGGTCAACGGCGCGTGGGGGCTGGTGGCAAGCCAACCGGCGGACCGCGATAACTTCACCACCCTGCTTAAAGATCTGCGTACGGCATTTGGTCATAAAAAGCTGGTGACTATCGCCGTCGGCGCGAATGCGGAAAGCCCGAAAAGCTGGGTCGACGTGAAAGCCATTGCGCCGCTGCTCGATTACATCAACCTGATGACCTACGACATGGCGTACGGCACTCAGTACTTCAACTCTAACCTGTACGATTCAACCCAATGGCCGACGGTCGCCGCGGCGGATAAATACAGCGCCGACTTTGTGGTCAATAACTATCTCGCCGCCGGGCTGAAACCAAGCCAGATGAACCTGGGTATTGGTTTCTATGGCCGGGTGCCAAAACGTACCGTCGAGCCGGGCATTGACTGGAGCAAACCAGATGCGCAGAAAAACCCGGTGACCCAGCCTTACTTTGGGCCGCACGAGGTAGATCTGTTTAAATCGCTCGGTGTCGATTTGAGCAAAGATACCTACGTGAAATACAACGACATTGTCAGCAAGCTGCTGAACGACCCGCAGAAGCGCTTTACCGAACATTGGGACGATCAGGCGAAGGTGCCGTGGCTGTCGGTGCAGTCAACGGATGGGAAACCGCTGTTTGCGCTCTCCTATGAAAACCCGCGTTCGGTGAGCATCAAGGCCGAATACATCAAGAGCAAGGGGCTGGCAGGCGCGATGTTCTGGGAGTACGGCGCGGATGACAACAACCAGCTGGCGAAGCAGCTGGCTGAGTCGCTCGGAATCAAACACTAAGCGCTAGCCCGGACGAGGCGTTTCGCCGACTCCGGGATGGCTCGGTGCCAGATGAAACACTGAGCCATTCCCGGCGGCGCTTCGCTTGGCTGGGCTACGAGTTTCAGGTATCACACCGGCGTTAAAATCCCGCTTTGTTCATGAATACGATAACTTGCCCCCGGATGTGGCGTCTGCAACCTGGGGCTGGCGCCGAACAGCTTCTCGCGAAGCGTTCCCTGGCTGTACTCTTGTTTGTAAACCCCACGTTTTTGCAGTTCAGGAATCAGCAATTCGACGACATCGGTGAACGTTTCATGCGTGACCGCGTAGGCCAGGTTAAAACCGTCCACATCCGTCTCTTCCACCCACGATTGCAGCTCATCCGCGACCGTTTGTGCGCTGCCCACCATCAACGGGCCAAAGCCGCCAATGCCAACCCAATCCGCCATCGCTTTTACCGACCACTGCCGCTCCGGGTCAGCGGTTGAGAAGGTATCCACCACCGATTGAATGGCGTTGGTTTCCGCATAGGTGAAGACTTCATCCGGCTGATACTGACCAAAATCGATCCCCGTCCAGCCAGAAATCAGCGCCAGCGCCCCTTCGTAGCTGGTCCAGTTTTTATACTCCTGCCACTTCGCCTGTGCGGCTTTGTCGGTTTCACCAACGATAACCGTCTGCATGTTGAAGATTAGAATGCTGCGCGGGTCGCGTCCCGCTTCTTCGGCGCGGCGGCGAATATCCGCAACCGTCTTTTTCAGCGCGCTTTTTGACGGCGATGCGACAAATACGCACTCTGCGTGGCTTGCGGCAAACTGCTTACCACGGCTGGATGCCCCCGCCTGGTAGAGCACCGGCGTACGCTGCGGTGACGGTTCACACAGATGATAACCCGGCACATCAAAAAACTTGCCGTGGTGGTTAATGGCGTGAATTTTACTCGGGTCACTGAAAATTCTGCGTTCACGGTCGCGCAGAATCGCCCCCTCTTCCCAACTGCCCTCCAGCAGTTTGTAGATAACCTCCAGGTACTCATCGGCGTAGTCGTAGCGTGCATCATGCGCCGTCTGCGCCTGCTGGCCGATATTGCGCGCCCCGCTTTCCAGATAGGAGGTAACAATGTTCCAGCCCACGCGCCCTTTGGTCAGGTGGTCCAGGGTCGACAGGCGACGGGCAAAGGGATAAGGATGTTCAAACGACAGCGACGCGGTAAGACCAAAGCCCAGATGCTCCGTCACCAGTGCCATTGGCGTGACCAGCGCCAGCGGATCCTTTACCGGTACCTGAGCCGCCTGGCGAATGGCTGCATCACCGTTACCGTTGTACACGTCATAGACGCCCAGCACATCGGCAATAAACAGGCCGTCGAACTTGCCACGCTCAAGCAAGCGCGCCAGATCGACCCAATAATCCAGGTCTTTATACTGCCAGGACCGATCGCGCGGATGGGCCCAAAGCCCCGGCGATTGGTGGCCGACGCAGTTCATGTCGAAGGCGTTGAGACGAATTTCACGTTGTGATGACATAGCGTTCTCCCATGACGCCCGGCAAAGGCCCGACGCCAAAAATTAGGTTGGTGTGTTTACGATAAAACGCGCTGACGGCAGCCCAGTTTTTCCAGCACTGCGTGCGCAACCTGCTGAGCGTGATCGGCGACCTGCGGCAATCCCATCAGCTCGCCAAAACGTCCGCGCGCGGCGGGACCCGCCACCCAAATCGGTAATGTGCTGCCTACAGGCTGCGACTGCGCGTTAACGTCTATGCCCATTCCCAGCGCATCGGCGCGGATAATGCCAGCCTGCTTGAGAGCGCTTAAAAACGGCTGACCGCTAATCAGATTGCTGTGCGCGGGACCGGTAGTGAGGACCAGATAGTCCACCGTTTCTGTCTGTTGTTCGCCACCGCGCGCACATAGCGCAAGACGTAGCGTGTCGCCATGAAGAGTGGTGGTCTTCAGCCGTGCGGCCAGCACGCGCAATGTGCCCGCGCGCTGGCGTGATTCAATCGCTTGCGACACCTGCGGAGCAATGCGATAGCGATGCACGTCCCAGAAACGCCGCAGATGGCGCTGGAACTGGCGCTTTTCCTTGTCACTCATCTGCTGCCAGATGACCTGTCCCTGGCTGCGTACCGCATCCAGCACCACCTGCCACGGCAACCCGGCCTCGGCGGCGCGGCGAATCTCCTGGCGGACTTGCTTCAGATGCTGGCGCAACGACCCTGTCAGAGCCTTTATGGCCCATTTTGGCAAATTGATTGGCGCATTGGGGCGTGATAGCAGTCCGTGGCGTGAGAACGCGATAATGTTCCCCAGATGCCCCAGGCGGTGGAGCGAGGCCACCACGTCACCCATGCTCAGCGCCGTCCCCATAATCGCAACCTTTGCCGTAGAGGGGATGATCGCTAACGCGCCGGACTGCCACGGGTTCGCTATCACCCGTGAGTGCTGTGCCAGTTCACCTACCGCGTCCGGTAGCGATGGCGGCGGATGGCTAATGGCCAGCACCAGGCTATCGGCCTGAAGCCGTTCACCTTTTTCTGTCACCACCTGACCGCTGTGCCAATCAACCGCCCGGTCCTGAAGATGCCTCACCCACCCGCGCTGCGCGCTGACTTCGCTCGCCAACGCGGCCTGAAGATAGCGACCAAATGCCCCGCGCTGTGGGTAGATGCTGCCATCGGCTAGCACCGCCTGTGGGTCCTGCGGGAAATCACCATGACGCCGATACCAGCGGTCAAACGCACCATCGTCGTCTCCCGCAAGCTGCATGCGCGCGGCGGGAACGTTAATCCGGTGCGCCGGGTCGGTGGCCGAATAGGCGACGCCCAGCCCCAACGCGTTGCGCGGTTCAATAATGCTGATGTGTAACGGTCGCGCCGCCTCGCGTAGCAGATGGATGGCGACTGCCGTACCGCTAAATCCGCCCCCGACGATCACCACGTGGGGTTCGCTCATCCGTGGTTGCATGACACCACCTCCTTCAGCTCGCGCTGACCTGTTTGACGGGGCGCGCCGCGCCGCCGATGGTTTCACCGAATGGCCCCATGTTTAGCTGCCCTTTCGCCGAACGTGGCTGAGTGCTAGTCGGCAGTAGCGGCATCACCAGTTCGGCAAAACGGTGTGCCTCTTCCAGATGCGGGTAGCCTGAGAAGATAAAGTGAGTTATCCCCAGCGCCTGATACTCGCGGATGCGCTCAGCCACCTGCTGCGGGTTGCCCACCAGCGCGGTACCGGCACCTCCGCGTACCAGCCCGACGCCCGCCCAGAGGTTCGGCGCAATACGCAGGTTGTCGCGATTGCCGTTATGCAACGCGCTCATCCGCGCCTGCCCGGTTGAATCCATGCGAGAAAAGATCTGCTGCGCCTGCGCGATAGTGTCGTCATCAAGATGGGCAATAAGTTTATCGGCTGCGGCCCAGGCCTCGTCTTCCGTTTCGCGCACAATCACATGCAGACGAATACCATATTCCAGCGTGCGCCCTTTCTCTTCTGCCCGTGCTTTAACCACCGCCAATTTCTCCGCCACCTGCGCTGGCGGCTCGCCCCAGGTCAGGTAGGCATCGATATGATCGGCGGCAACATCAATGGCCTGCTCCGACGAACCGCCAAAATAGAGCGGAGGCCCGTTGCGCTGTGCCGTTGGGAACAGCACTTCTGCGCCTTCCACCTGAATATGCTGGCCGCGATAGTCCACTTTTTCGCCCGCCAGCAGCCGACGATAGACCTCAAGAAACTCATGCGTGACTTCATAGCGTTCGCTATGGCTTAAGAAAATGCCGTCACCTTTGTTTTCAACCGGGTCGCCGCCGGTCACCACGTTTATCAGCAGGCGGCCTTCAGATAGCCGGTCCAGAGTAGCGGCCATCCGCGCCGCCAGCGTCGGCGGCTGCAAGCCGGGACGTACCGCCACCAGGTAGCGTAAATTTCGCGTTATCGGTGCCAGCGCGGCCGCGACAAGCCAGGAGTCTTCGCAGCTTTTTCCGGTGGGGATCAACACCCCGTAGTAGCCGAGGCTGTCTGCCGCCAGCGCCACCTGTTGCAGGTAAGGCAGGTCTACCGGACGCCCTCCTTCGGTGGTCCCCAGGTAGCGCCCATCACCATGGGTGGGTAAAAACCAGAAGATATTGATGTTCTCTGCGGCTTGTACGGTCATTATCCATTTCCCTTATAACTATATTTGGTATTTATAGAAGTGGTTATTTAAGTCAGTTATAAAGGAGTTAGCGAAATGCGTGCCAGTTTTCAAAAACAAAAATTACATTAAATATCAATATATTATAGATTATTCTATTGCCCTCGCGTTGTTGCAAATGCAACAGCCGAGAAGCAAAAACTGCTGCAATGGCAACAGACCACGCCTTCCCCCCTCTGGAAAATTCACCGCGCAAAAGATACCGTCCAGACAGGAATTAGCCGGAGACTCACGATGCTCAATGCAGAACTCACTTCATCAGGCCCGATACTGGTCGACCCCGCTTCACAGGCCTTTCAGAAGGTGCTGAACCGGCTTGCCCCGACGGACGCCACGGTGCTGATTATTGGCGAAACCGGCACCGGTAAAGAGGTGGTGGCGCGTTATCTTCATCACCATAGCCCGCGCGCCAACGCGCCGTTTCTGGCGGTGAACTGCGGCGCGCTGACCGAATCGCTGGCGGAGTCCGAACTGTTTGGGCATGAGAAAGGCGCATTTAGCGGCGCGACGCACCGCCATGAAGGCTGGTTTGAAGCTGCGGAAGGCGGCACCCTGCTGCTTGATGAAATTGGGGAACTGAGCCTGTCGCTACAGGTCAAGCTGCTGCGCGTGCTCCAGGAACGTGAAATTACGCGCGTGGGGTCGCACAGGCCGATTCGCATCAATGTGCGGGTGATCGCCGCGACGCATGTCGATCTTAAACGTGCCATTCAGGAACGTCGTTTTCGGGAGGATCTTTTTTATCGCCTGAATATCGCTGCCGTCAATCTCCCGCCGCTGCGCCAGCGTAAACAGGACATTCCGGTGCTGGCCGCGCATTTCATCCAGCGCTACGCCCACCGGCTTGGACGAGCAGAACAGCAGATTGCCCCTGAAACGCTAGCACTAATGCTGACGTATCCGTGGCCTGGCAATATCCGCGAGCTGGAAAATACGCTGCACAACGCGGTCTTGCTGAACCCCGACGCACTGCTCCTGCCGGAGCATCTGCGGCTCACGTCAGCCACATCACCACCGCTCCCCGCGCCGGATGAAAGCGACGAGCTGACCACCTTTATACGCCGTCAGCTACAGACGCACAGTGGCGCACTGTATGACCGCATGCTGCGCGCCATGATCCAGACGGCAATGAGCCAAAGTGATAACAACCAGAGCCAGGCCGCCTCGCTGCTCGGTATGAGCCGCCATGCGCTGCGCACCCAGTTGGCGCATCTGGGAGTCATTAAGCAACGGCGCAAACCAGGCGAACCGCTACCTGCGCCGCCGCGCGAACGCGAGCTGCGTATTGGCTACCAGCGCTTTGGTAATCTCGGGGTGCTGAAAGCGCGTCAGCTTCTGGAGCAGTCCTTCGCCGATTCAGGGGTAAACGTACTGTGGAGCGAATATCCCGCTGGCCCACAGTTGCTGCAAGCGCTGAGTAACGATGAAATCGATTTTGGCACTACCGGCGAAGCGCCGCCCATCTTTGCCCAGGCGAAGGACAACGCGTTGCTTTACGTGGCCTGGGAGCCACCGGCACCGCGTAGCGTAGCAATGGTGGTGCCGCATGACAGCGACATCCGCTCAATTGAACAACTCAAAGGCAAACGTATTGCCCTGAATAAAGGGTCAAACGTGCATTGGTTGCTGGTGCAGATTCTGGAAGAGGCCGGGCTGGGGCTGGGAGACGTCAAAATTGTGTATGCCCCGCCTAAGTATCCTTTAACGGCCAGCGACTATCTCGCGGCAGATGCATGGATGATGTGGGACCCGGTACTCAGCGCGGCGGAACGCAGCGGCACCCTGCGGGTGCTGGCCACCGGGGAAGGCCGGGTGAATAACCATCAGTTCTATATTACCCGCCGTCAGGGTAATGACTCCAACTTACTGATAGTGTTTTATGTTCAGATAATGCCCGATGACCTTGTCATGCAGCTCCACCGATTTTGAGAACGACAGCGACTTCCGTCCCAGCCGTGCCAGGTG
>NZ_CABTJS010000036.1:0-41238 GCF_902485085.1 uncultured Kluyvera sp. | reverse complement strand
TTTAACGGAATAACGCTTGCTTACTATGACCGGAAAAGCCGTAGTATTATCCGGATAGACTAGGAAAGTGTTACCTATGTTCCCGGTCTGAAGTGTTACCTATGTATCCGGTCGTACAGTCGTGACGCCGGGCTACAAAATTCAGCACAGCTCTAGCTGCACATCATTTTCCGCAATCACCTGCATCACGCCCGGCGGTGGCAAAACGTCGGTAAAGACGGCGTCCACCAGGCTGATGCTGCCCATGTTTACCATCGCGTTACGACCAAATTTCGAATGGTCGACGACCAGAATCACGTGGCGGGAGTTGTCGATAATCGCGCGCTTGGTGCGCACCTCGTGGTAGTCAAACTCCAGCAGCGAACCGTCGCTGTCGATACCGCTTATCCCCAGAATGCCAAAATCCAGGCGGAACTGAGAGATAAAGTCGAGCGTCGCTTCCCCGATGATCCCACCGTCCCGGCTGCGCAGCTCGCCGCCAGCCAGGATAATGCGGAAATCTTCTTTCACCATCAGCGTGTTGGCCACGTTCAGGTTGTTGGTCACAATACGCAGATCGCTGTGATTGAGCAGCGCATGAGCCACCGCTTCCGGCGTGGTGCCGATATCGATAAACAGCGCGGAGCCGTTCGGGATCTGGCTTGCCACCTTCTGGGCAATACGCTCTTTTTCTAACGCCAGGGTCGCCTTACGGTCATGCCAGGAGGCGTTCACCGAGCTGGACGGCAGCGCCGCACCACCGTGGTGACGCAGGATCTTTTTCTGATCCGCAAGGTCATTCAAATCACGACGAATGGTCTGTGGGCTAACGGAAAAATGCTCCACCAGCTCTTCGGTACTCACGTACCCCTGAAGTTTTACCAGCTCGATTATCGCGTCATGACGTTGTGTTTGTTTCATGATGAATCCCTGGAAAATTATGCTCGCTTGCGCACATTAATCGTATCGACGAAGGCCATAGCCAGGCCAATCACCAGCCCGGTGACGTGCGCGCCGTTCGCAATGGACATCCCAAAAACGTTAAACCATCCGGCAACCAGCCAGATGAGTGAAAACATAATCAGCCCGCGCGGCAGGAAAATACCGCTCTGCGGGTCACGCTCGCCGCGCAGCCAGGCATAGCCCATTAAGGCATACACCACACCGGAAAGGCCACCAAACCACGGGCCACTGAACTGGTGCTGAATAAAGCCGCTCAGCAACGCGCTTATCACGGTAATCACCACCAGTTTGCCGCTGCCAATGCGCTTTTCAACCGCACCGCCGAGGTACCACCACCATAGCAGGTTGAAGAGGATATGGACGAATGAGAAATGCATTAACGCGTGGGTAAAGTAGCGCCAGAGCTCAAATTTCAGCGAATCATCGTACGGCCAGGCAAGCCAGATCATCACCGCCTGATCGCCCAGCACGCTCATCAGGATAAACACCAGAATGCAGGCGGCCATGATGGTCATCGTCACCGGACCAGCACCGGCCTTTAGCGCGGCCAGGAAAGGGAAACGACGGTAGTGCAGGCCACTGTTGGTCTGCCCGGATTGCCAGCTTGCCGCCAGATAACGCGGGTCGGCCGGATTCGCCAGAAAACGTTCCAGCTCTTCGCGTACGCGCGTTTCCTGCGATTCATCGGAAAGCCAGACATCGCTTCGCGCATGCTGCTGGATAGTCAGAATAACGCCCTGTGTTGCCATATAGTCAACAAAAGCCTGGGCAACACGAGGGTTGGTAAAAGAGGTGATCATCAACATCAGCAGGTCGCTTCTATTCCACACAAAAGGGGACAGTATATACCCAAACCCTTACGGATGCGTTGCAGCGGCGTGCAAAGGCCGCCCAACGAGAGGCGGCATCTGGAAGGGAAAAACGAGTTCAGTCCTGGAAACCGGCGTGTACCACTTCAGCCGGGAAGTGGCGATGCCAGGCATCAAAGCCACCGTCGACGCTGTAAACCTGGTCGTAGCCCTGCTGTAACAGGTACTGCGCCGCACCTTTACTGCTGTTGCCGTGATAGCACATCACCATCACCGGGGTTTCGAAATCGTTATCGCGCATAAACGCGCCAAGCGTGTCGTTGGTCAGATGGAATGCGCCTGGGGTATGACCCATGGCAAAGCTCTGCGGGTCGCGAATATCCACCAGCACCGCATTATTCTGCTGAAGCTTCTGGTGCGCCTGTTCTACGTTAATACATTCAAACTGATCCATGGTGCTCTCTTATCGTTATGGCAGGTGTCTTGCTGACGACATTTTACCGCCAAGTGTACGTCTTCACGGTACGTAAACGCCAATATGTTATGCACATCACTCTAAAATGTTTTTTCTATGTTACCAAAAGCGCGTTTACTTGCTATTATGAGCGATAACGAACATTAATGAGCTATAACGAAAGTCTCAGAGGTAGCAATAATGGAAACCAAAGATCTGATTGTGATAGGTGGCGGCATTAACGGTGCAGGCATTGCGGCAGATGCAGCAGGACGCGGGTTATCCGTACTGATGCTGGAAGCCAGAGACCTGGCCTGCGCCACCTCCAGCGCGAGCTCAAAACTGATCCACGGCGGTCTGCGCTACCTTGAACACTACGAATTCCGCCTGGTAAGCGAAGCGCTGGCCGAGCGTGAAGTGCTGCTGAAAATGGCCCCGCATATCGCTATCCCGATGCGTTTCCGCCTGCCGCATCGCCCGCACCTGCGCCCGGCGTGGATGATTCGCACCGGCCTGTTTATGTACGATCATCTGGGCAAACGAACCAGTCTGCCGGCCTCTACCGGTTTGCGTTTTGGCGCAGAATCCGTACTGAAGCCGGAGATCGTGCGCGGTTTCGAATATTCCGACTGCTGGGTCGACGATGCGCGCCTGGTGCTCGCCAACGCGCAGATGGTGGTTAAGAAAGGCGGTGAAGTCCGTACCCGCACCCGCGCCATCTCGGCAAAACGTGAAAACGGCCTGTGGGTCGTCGAAGCGGAAGATATCGACAGCGGTGAAAAATTCCGCTGGCAGGCTCGCGGCCTGGTGAACGCCACCGGTCCATGGGTGAAACAGTTCTTTGACGACGGCATGCACCTGCCATCGCCGTACGGCATTCGCCTGATTAAAGGCAGCCATATCGTGGTACCGCGCGTGCATAGCCAGAAGCAGGCCTATATTTTACAAAACGAAGATAAGCGTATTGTCTTCGTGATCCCGTGGATGGATGAGTTCTCGATCATCGGCACCACCGACGTGGAGTACCATGGCGATCCGAAAAACGTTGAGATCGACGAGAGCGAAATTAACTATCTGCTGAAGGTCTACAACGGCCACTTTAAAAAGCAGCTCGCCCGTGAAGATATCGTCTGGACTTACTCCGGCGTACGTCCGCTGTGCGATGACGAGTCCGATTCGCCACAGGCCATCACCCGCGATTACACGCTGGATATTCACGACGACCACGGTAAAGCCCCGCTGTTGTCGGTCTTTGGCGGCAAGCTCACCACCTATCGTAAGCTCGCCGAGCACGCGCTGGAAAAACTGGCGCCGTACTACAGCGGCATTGGCCCAGCGTGGACCAAAGGCGCCGTGCTGCCGGGCGGTGAGATTGGCAATGACCGCGATGACTACGCGGCGAAGCTGCGCCGTCGCTATCCGTTCATTACCGAATCGCTGGCCCGCCACTTTGCCCGTACCTACGGCAGCAACAGTGAGCTGATTATTGGTGAGGCGAAGGATATTGCCGGGCTGGGTGAAGATTTCGGCCATGAGTTTTATGAAGCCGAGCTGCGCTACCTGGTCGAACACGAGTGGGTGCGCCGTCTGGACGATGCTATCTGGCGTCGGACCAAACAGGGGATGTGGCTCAACGCCGAGCAGCAGTCGCGTATTAGCGAATGGCTGGTGAAAACGCTGGGAAAGCCTGAAATGTCGTTGGCGTCGTGAGGTAATGTGACGCCGGGAAAAAAACGGGGCCAATCGGCCCCGTTTTATTTTTACAGCCTCACCGGCTCGATATACCAGATATGCTCAGCATACTCTTTAATCGTGCGGTCAGAAGAGAAGTAGCCCATGTTGGCGATGTTGAGCATCGCTTTGGTGGTCCACTCTTCAGGTTCCAGATACAGCTCGTCAACCTTGTCCTGGCAGTCCACATAGCTGCGATAGTCCGCCAGCACCTGGTAGTGGTCACCGAAGTTAATCAGCGAATCCACCAGGTCACGGTAGCGGCCCGGCTCGCTCGGGCTGAACACGCCAGTGCCGATTTGCGTCAGAACCTGACGCAGCTCTTCATCCTGCTCGTAGTAGTCGCGAGGGCTATAGCCTTTGCGACGCAGCGCTTCCACCTCTTCAGCGGTGTTACCGAAGATAAAGAAGTTATCCGCCCCAACGTGCTCCTGCATCTCAACGTTGGCCCCGTCCAGCGTACCAATCGTCAACGCCCCGTTAAGCGCGAACTTCATGTTACTGGTGCCGGATGCCTCGGTGCCCGCCAGCGAGATCTGCTCGGAGAGATCCGCCGCCGGGATGATCATCTGCGCCAGGCTCACGCTGTAGTTCGGGATAAAGACCACTTTCAGCTTGTCGCCAATCTGCGGATCGTTGTTGATCACATTCGCCACATCGTTGATCAAGTGGATAATGTGCTTCGCCATGTAGTACGCGGAAGCCGCTTTACCCGCGAAGATGTTCACACGCGGTACCCACTTCGCATCCGGATCGGCCTTGATGCGGTTGTAGCGGGTAATCACATGCAGCACGTTCATCAACTGACGCTTGTACTCGTGAATACGCTTTATCTGCACGTCGAACAGCGCGTTCGGGTTCACCACCACGTTGAGATTCTGGGCGATAAAGGCCGCGAGACGCTTTTTGTTCTCAAGCTTGGCGTGATGCACCGCCTGATTCACCTTCGGATAGTCGATATGCTGCTCTAACTCTTGCAGCTGGCTCAGGTCAGAACGCCAGGTCTGACCGATATTTTCATCCAGCACATCAGAGAGCGCCGGGTTCGCCAGCGCCAGCCAGCGACGTGGCGTCACGCCGTTGGTCACGTTGGTAAAGCGCATCGGGAAGATGGCGGCGAAGTCAGCAAACAGCGACTGCACCATCAGGTTCGAGTGCAGCTCGGAAACGCCGTTGACCTTCTTGCTCACCACCACCGCCAGCCACGCCATACGCACGCGACGACCGTTGGACTCATCGATGATCGACGTGCGGCTCAGCAGCCCGGTATCGTTCGGGTACTGCTCCTGCAACGTTTTCAGGAAGTAGTCGTTAATCTCGAAGATAATCTGCAGGTGACGCGGCAGAATCTTGCCGAGCATATCGACCGGCCAGGTTTCCAGCGCCTCGCTCATCAGCGTGTGGTTGGTGTACGAGAAGACCTGACAGGTGACGGTAAACGCCTCATCCCAGCTAAACTTGTGTTCGTCAATCAGCAGGCGCATCAACTCAGGAATCGACAGCACCGGGTGGGTGTCGTTGAGGTGAATGGCAATTTTATCCGCCAGGTTGTCATAGGTTTTATGCAACATGTAGTGGCGGCTTAAAATATCCTGCACCGTGGCCGAAACCAGGAAGTACTCCTGACGCAGACGCAGTTCGCGCCCAGAGTAGGTCGAGTCATCCGGGTAGAGCACGCGGGACACGTTCTCGGAGTGGTTTTTATCTTCCACCGCCGCGAAATAGTCGCCCTGGTTAAACTTACCGAGGTTGATTTCGCTACTGGCCTGCGCGTTCCACAGACGCAGCGTGTTGGTCGCGTCGGTATCGTAGCCCGGGATAATCTGGTCGTAAGCCACCGCCAGAATCTCTTCTGTTTCCAGCCAGTGGCTGGTTTTGCCTTCCATCTGCACGCGGCCGCCGAAGCGAACCTTATAGCGCGTGTTGTGGCGCGGGAACTCCCACGGGTTACCGTATTCCAGCCAGTAGTCCGGAGACTCTTTCTGACGACCGTCGACGATGTTCTGTTTGAACATGCCGTAATCGTAGCGAATGCCGTAGCCGCGGCCCGGCAGCGCCAGGGTTGCCAGCGAGTCGAGGAAGCAGGCTGCCAGACGACCTAAGCCACCGTTGCCAAGCCCTGGGTCATTCTCTTCGTCGATCAGTTCTTCCAGGTCTAACCCCATTCCTTCCAGCGCGTTTTTCACGTCGTCATAAAGACCTAACGACAACAGCGCATTGGAAAGCGTGCGGCCAATCAAAAACTCCATCGACAGGTAGTAAACCTGGCGAGTTTCCTGGGAAAGCTGCGCGCGGTTAGAGCGCAGCCAGCGTTCAACCAAGCGATCGCGCACGGCAAACAGCGTGGCGTTCAGCCATTCGTGTTTATTCGCGATAGCCGGATCTTTCCCGATGGTAAACATCAGCTTATAGGCAATAGAGTGCTTCAGTGCCTCAACGCTGAGAGTCGGTGATGCATACGAAAAAGGTGCATTCATAACTAAGATCCCCGTAGTTAGATCAGGCGTTGATAAAGCTCACGATACGCGTGCGCAGCAACCTGCCAGCTAAAATCCATGTTCATCGCCTGACGCTGCACGTAGCGCCAGAGAGACGGACGAGACCATAATACGAAAGCACGGCGGATAGCGCGGAGCAGCGACCAGGCATTGCTGTCTTCGAACACAAAGCCGCTGGCGATGCCATCGGCAAGGTTCTCAAGCGAACTATCCGCAACGGTGTCGGCCAGGCCACCGGTACGGCGAACCAGCGGCAACGTGCCGTACTTCAACCCATAAAGCTGCGTTAAGCCACACGGTTCAAAGCGGCTCGGCACCAGAATCACATCTGCGCCGCCGATAATGCGGTGCGAGAACGCTTCATGGTAGCCAATCTGTACGCCCACCTGCCCCGGATGTTCCGCGGCGGCGGCGAGAAAACCTTCCTGCAATACCGGGTCGCCCGCGCCAAGCAGCGCCAACTGACCGCCCTGTTCAAGCAGGCCCGGCAGCGCTTCGAGCACCAGATCCAGCCCTTTCTGGCTGGTCAGTCGACTCACCACCGCAAACAGCGGCGCGGAGTCATCCACCTTCAGCCCCATCGCCGTCTGAAGCTGGCGTTTGTTTTCCGCTTTCCGCTCCAGCGTGTCGCGGCTGTAGCTTGCCGGTAGCAGCAGGTCTTTTTCCGGACTCCAGACGTTGTCATCAACGCCGTTGAGGATCCCCGACAGACGCCCTTCCTGATGGCGCTGACGCAGCAGTCCTTCCATCCCGTAGGCGAACTGCGGTTCGGTAATTTCCCGCGCATAGGTCGGGCTCACCGCCGTAATGTGGTCGGCGTAGTAGAGCCCCGCTTTCAGGAACGAAATCTGTCCGTGGAATTCGAGGCCATGCATGTTGAAGAACTCACCTGGCAGCTGAATCTCTTCCATGTGGTGGCTGTAGAACAGCCCCTGATAGGCCAGGTTGTGTACGGTAAAGACCGACTTCGCCGGACGCCCGCGCGCCGCCAGATAGGCCGGAGCCAGGCCCGCATGCCAGTCGTGGGCGTGTACAACATCAGGTCGCCAGAACGGGTCCAGACCGCAGGCCATTTCACTGCCGACCCAGCCTAACAGCGCAAAGCGCTTCACGTTATCCACGTAGGCGTTCAGGTTGGTGTCGTGATACGGACTCCCCGGACGATCGTAGAGGTGAGGCGCATCAATCAGGTAGATGCCCACGCCGTTATAATGTCCAAACAGCAGCGTCATGCGCCCGGCAAAGGTATCGCGACGGCTAACCACTTTGGCATCCGGGATACCGCGACGGATATCCGGGAATGCAGGTAACAGCACGCGTGCATCGGTTCCTTCGGCAATCTGTGCCGCCGGCAGCGCGCCAATCACATCCGCCAGACCGCCCGTTTTTAATAACGGGAACATCTCAGAACAAACATGTAAGACCTGCATTATCGCTCCTGTTTGTAGCCAAGCTGACGCAGCATTTCGCGCGTCACCAGCACGATCCCTTCGTCCGAGCGGTAAAAGCGACGTGCATCTTCTTCCGCATCTTCACCGATCACCATCCCTTCTGGGATCACACAGGCCCTATCAATAACGCAGCGACGCAGGCGTGAGGAACGACCAACCCAGACATCTGGCAGTAAGACTGCCGAATCAATGTTACAGAATGAATTCACGCGCACGCGTGGGAACAGCACTGACTGCACCACCACGGAGCCGGAAATAATACAGCCACCGGAAACCAGTGAGTTCAGGGTCATACCGTGGCTACCAGAGCGGTCCTGGACGAACTTCGCTGGCGGCAGAGACTCCATGTGCGTGCGAATAGGCCAGTCCTGGTCGTACATATCCAGCTCAGGCGTCACCGATGCCAGGTCAAGGTTCGCTTTCCAGTACGCTTCAAGCGTACCCACATCGCGCCAGTACGGTTCCGCTTGCGGGTCAGACTGTACGCAGGACAGCGGGAATGGATGTGCATAAGCCGCGCCAGCTTTGGTAATCAGCGGAATTAAATCTTTGCCAAAGTCGTGACTGGAGTTTTCGTTAACGTCGTCGCGTTCCAGCAGCTCATAAAGGTAATCAGCATCAAAGACATAGATCCCCATGCTCGCCAGCGCCTTGGTTGGGTCGCTTGGCATGGCCGGTGGGTTCGCCGGTTTTTCCACGAAATCGATAATCTTGTCGTTTTCGTCAACCGCCATCACGCCGAACGCCGTTGCCTCTTCAATGGGCACCGGAATGCACGCTACGGTGCAGCGCGCGCCTTTTTCGACGTGGTCGATAAGCATGCGCGAGTAGTCTTGTTTGTAGATGTGGTCACCGGCCAGGATAACCACATACTCCGCCTTGTAACGGCGAATAATATCGAGGTTCTGGGTCACCGCATCAGCGGTACCGCGATACCAGTTTTCACCGTGCATCCGCTGCTGAGCGGGCAGCAGATCCACAAATTCGTTCATCTGTTCACTGAAGAAGGACCATCCGCGCTGGATGTGCTGGACCAGCGTGTGGGACTGATATTGGGTGATAACGCCAATACGGCGAATCCCGGAGTTCAAGCAGTTAGATAAAGCAAAGTCGATAATGCGGAATTTGCCGCCAAAGTGTACTGCGGGTTTTGCCCGCTTGTTGGTCAGATCCTTGAGTCGCGTACCGCGTCCGCCTGCCAGAATCAGGGCGACGGATTTAATAGGTAACTGGCGAGCCAGCATTAAGGGATCGTTTTTTTCTAGCCTAACCATGATTAACTCCTTTTGTTGCTCGTCCTTCCGGGTAATGAGGTGTCCTCACGCGATAACGCGGGGTTCCGGGTAATTCAGAGACTATGACCTTTGAAATACGCACACTCCGTGCGCGGGCCCATGCCAGACAGCCACGACGACCGACGTGCCAGCGTCGGTGAATGGAGGAACGGCGCGCCATTCCCCCTTGGGTAACGTCAAGTTTGTCGCGTCTTGCGTCGCATTGAGCGTAATGAGCCAACGATCGGAAAGCAGAATCTGCATTCGGCGTGCACCGTGCTGCCATTCCTCGGCAGACAGCGGTTGCGCATCCTGATTGAGCCACTGGACATTGCCATCCCCTTCCTGCCACCAGCGGTCGTCCGTCAACGCGGGGATCTGCCGGCGCAGGTGAATCAGGGCGGCGGTAAAGTCCGTCAGCGCGTCATCTGCGTTTTCCCAATCGAGCCAGGTCAACGTATTGTCCTGACAGTAGGCATTGTTGTTACCTTGCTGGCTGTGACCGTGTTCATCACCGGCCAGCAACATTGGCGTTCCCTGCGATAACAGCAGCGTTGTCAGCAGCGCCTGAACGCTTTTTTGCCGACGTGCCATTACTTCCAGGTTTGCTTCCAATCCTTCGATACCATGATTATTGCTATGGTTATTGCTAGTGCCGTCACGATTCTCTTCACCGTTAGCATCGTTGTGCTTGCCGTTAAAGCTGACACAGTCGCGCAGGGTGAATCCATCGTGGGCGGTCACCAGATTTATCGTCGCGCGAGGGCGACGCTCCTGATGCGCATACACGTCGCTAGAAGCGGCAAAGCGCTGGGCAAAATCCCCCAGCGACAGCGACTCTTCAAGCCAGAAGCGACGCATGGCATCCCGGAAATGGTCGTTCCATTCGCTGAAGGCCGGCGGGAAATTCCCTACCTGATAGCCGCCTTCACCGATGTCCCACGGTTCGGCAATCAGCTTCACCGTGGAGAGCACCGGGTCGTCATGAAGCGCGTTGAACAGCGGCGCATCCTGCCGATAGCCCGGCGTACGGCCCATCACCGGCGCTAAATCAAAACGAAAACCGTCAACGTGGCAGACGTCGACCCAGAAACGCAGGCACTGACGCGCGTATTCCACGACGCCAGGGTGGCTGAGGTTCAGAGTGTTACCGCAGCCCGTCCAGTTGTGATAATCGCCGTCTTCCCGTAACCAATAATAGCTACGATTATCAATCCCCCGCAGCGAGAAGGTCTGGCAATGCAGATCCAGCTCGGCGCTGTGGTTCAACACCACATCCAGGATCACTTCAATACCGGCTTTGTGCAGCGCTTTTACCGCATCGCGAAACTCATCCAGCGCATGCTCAGGCGCGCTGGCGTAACGCGGCGACAGCGCAAACATCGCCAGTGGGTTGTAACCCCAATAGTTTCTCAGCCCCATGCGTTGCAGCCGCTGCTCGTTGCCGAAATGCGCCACCGGCATCAGCTCCAGCGCGGTAATGCCAAGGCGCTTGAGGTAGGCAATCATCACCGGGTGACCCAGCGCTTTGTAGGTGCCGCGAATCGGTTCCGGCAGCCCGGGGTGACGGTAAGTCAGCCCTTTGACGTGCGCTTCGTAGAGGACCGTTTTGCCCCACGCGGTGCGTGGGGCAGTATCGTCTTGCCAGTCGTAGGTTAGGTCGACGACGACCGATTTCGGCGCAATCGCCGCGGTATCGTGGCCGTCCGGCTCGTCGTAACCGCCGTGAAAATGCAGGGAGTCGTCCGGTTCACCCTCGGCGCTGAAGCAGCATGGGTCCAGCAGCAGCTTTGCCGGGTTAAACCGGTGCCCTTGCTGCGGGTTCCACGGGCCGTGCACCCGATAGCCGTAACGTAAGCCAGGACGCGCATGAGGCATATAGCCATGCCAGACGTCGCCGCTGCGTGCGGGTAAGTCATAGCGTGTCTCCGTGCCCTGCGCGTCAAACACGCACAGTTCTACCCGCTCCGCATGTGCCGAGAAGAGCGTAAAGTTTACGCCTTCACCGTCATAGCTTGCGCCGAGCGGCGCGGGCTTCCCTGCGGCGAGTTGGCTCATGTTTAATCCCCTTCCCGAACTAACCAGATGGTCGACAGCGGCGGCAGCGTCAAACTCAGCGACTGCGCACGGCCATGGCTTTCAATCGCATCGCTCTGCACCAGCCCGCCGTTCCCGGCATTGCTGCCGTGATAGTGGGCGGAGTCGGTGTTGAGCACTTCGCGCCAGCGGCCCGGCTGATTAATGCCGAAGCGGTAATCCTGGCGCGGTACCGGCGTAAAGTTGTTGACCACAATCACTTCATTGCCCGCTTTGTCACGACGGACAAAGGCAAACACCGAGCGGGCGTGGTCATCGACCACCAGCCACTCGAAGCCGTACGGGTCAAAGTCCAGCTCGTGCATCGCTTTGTGGTGACGATAAGTATGGTTGAGGTCACGCACCAGGCGCTGCACCCCGTTATGCCAGTTGTCGTCGCCTTCCAGCAGATGCCAGTCGAGGCTGCCATCAAAGTTCCATTCGCGGCCCTGAGCAAACTCATCCCCCATAAACAGCAGCTTTTTGCCCGGGAAAGCGAACATCCAGCCGTAGTAGGCACGCAGGTTGGCAAATTTCTGCCACGCGTCGCCCGGCATACGGTCCAGGATAGATTTCTTACCGTGAACCACTTCGTCATGCGACAACGGCAACACGAAGTTTTCCGTGTAGTTGTAGAGCATGCCGAAGGTCATTTTGTCATGATGGTACTGGCGGTGAACCGGGTCGAGCTTCATGTAGTCCAGGGTGTCGTGCATCCAACCCAGGTTCCACTTAAACCAGAAGCCCAGTCCGCCCATATCGGACGGACGCGATACGCCCGCAAAGTCGGTCGACTCTTCCGCCATGCTTACCGCGCCGGGAACCTGCTCACCCAACACGCGGTTGGTCTGACGCAGAAACTCAATCGCTTCGAGGTTTTCGCGACCGCCGAACTCGTTCGGGATCCATTCGCCCTCTTTACGACTGTAGTCGCGGTAAATCATTGATGCCACCGCATCGACGCGCAGCGCATCAATGCCGAAGCGTTCCACCCAGTACAGGGCGTTGCCCACCAGGAAGTTGGTCACTTCGCGGCGGCCATAGTTGTAGATAAGGGTATTCCAGTCCTGATGATAGCCTTCGCGCGGGTCGCCATGCTCATACAGGTTGGTGCCGTCAAACTCGGCCAGCGCGAAATCATCAGACGGGAAGTGACCTGGCACCCAGTCGAGAATTACATTCAGGCCCGCAGCGTGTGCGGCATTGATAAAGTAGCGGAAATCTTCGCGGGTACCGAAACGGCGGGTTGGCGCGTAAAGCCCGGTTGGCTGGTAGCCCCAGCTTCCGTCAAACGGGTGCTCGTTTACCGGCAGCAGCTCCAGGTGGGTGAAGCCCATCCATTTGGCGTACGGCACCAACTGTTCTGCCAGTTCGCGATAGCTCAGCCAGTAGTTGTTGTCGGTATGACGACGCCAGGAGCCCAGATGCACCTCATAGATAGAGATAGGGGCATCAAGCTGGTTAGCCTTTTTGCGTGCTTCGCTCTGTTCAACCTTTGGTGGTAAGCCACAAATCAGCGAGGCCGTTTCCGGGCGCATTTGGGCTTCGAACGCATAGGGGTCGGCTTTAATCCGCAGCGCGCCGCGGGCATCGATCATCTCGAATTTATAGAGCTGACCGTTGTGCGCTCCCGGAATGAACAGCTCCCAAATCCCCGTTTCCTGACGCAGGCGCATCGGGTGGCGGCGACCGTCCCAGTAGTTGAACTGACCAACGACCGACACGCGGCGGGCGTTAGGCGCCCAAACGGCAAAGCGCGTACCGGTAACGCCATCCACGGTATCCGCATGCGCGCCCAGCTTTTCATAGGGGCGTAAGTGGGTACCTTCAGACAGCAACCATGCGTCCATTTCTGGAAGCAGCGGGCCAAAACGGTAAGGATCGTCAATGAGGTTCTGTTGGCCATGCCAGACGACTGCCAACTGGTAACGGAAGAAATTTTTACGACGCGGCAGTACGCCACAAAAGAAACCACGTGAGTCCACGCAATCAAGTTTACCGACTTTACGTCCTGTTTTAGGTTCAATCACCCAAACATCGGTCGCGTCGGGCAGCAATGCTCGGACTTCCAGTCCCGCTTCCGTTTGGTGCATACCCAGTACGGAAAAGGGATCCGCAAAATGGCCTGCGATCAACGCATTAATCACGTCTCTATCAACACGATCAGACATGCTTCATCATCCTTAGTTTTTGTATCGCCTCAATCCACTGTAAATGGCGATATTTTGTGACCTGAACGGCGCAGCACAAAGTCGTGTGCTCTCTCGGCTCCGTTCAACCTTCAGTCAAGGTAACAGACCTTGATTAAAGCATAGCCAACGCTTTACCTGACTCCTGAGAGAAAAATTAACATCACTGCGTTTACTCCTTGTATTACGCAAAAAAAAGGGGTGGTTCGCCACCCCTCATCGATTAACAAATGTTTATGCCAACTGGCGTAGCATACGACGCAGCGGCTCCGCTGCGCCCCACAGAAGCTGGTCGCCAACGGTAAACGCTGACAAATACTCCGGCCCCATGTTCAGTTTGCGCAAACGTCCAACTGGCGTGGTCAGCGTACCGGTGACCGCAGCTGGCGTCAGTTCACGCATGGTAATTTCACGGTCGTTAGGAACCACTTTCGCCCACGGGTTGTGCGCGGCCAGTAATTCCTCTACAGAACTTATGGAAATATCTTTTTTCAATTTCAGCGTGAATGCCTGGCTGTGGCAGCGCAGCGCACCGACGCGCACGCAAAGGCCATCAACCGGGATAACGGAAGAGGTGGCGAGAATTTTGTTGGTCTCAGCCTGGCCTTTCCACTCTTCGCGGCTCTGGCCGTTATCAAGCTGTTTGTCGATCCACGGAATCAGGCTGCCTGCCAGCGGAACGCCGAAGTTATCGACTGCCAGATCGCCACTGCGGGTCAGGGTAGTGACCTTACGTTCGATCTCGAGGATAGCGGAAGCCGGGTCAGCCAGTTCGTTGGCAACGTGATGATGCAGTTGGCCCATCTGGGTCAGCAGTTCGCGCATATGGCGCGCACCGCCGCCGGAGGCCGCTTGATAGGTTGCCACAGAAGCCCACTCGACCAGGTCGTTCGCAAACAGGCCGCCGAGGGACATCAGCATCAGGCTGACGGTACAGTTACCGCCAACGAAGGTTTTCACGCCGTTGTTCAGGCCATCGGTAATGACCTGCTGGTTTACCGGGTCGAGAATGATGATGGCATCATTTTCCATACGCAGCGAAGAGGCGGCGTCAATCCAGTAGCCCTGCCAACCGCTTTCACGCAGCTTAGGATAGATTTCGTTGGTATAATCGCCGCCCTGACAGGTGACAATAATGTCGAGCGCCTTCAGCGCTTCAAGATCGAAAGCATCCTGAAGCTTGCCACCCGCGCTGCCGCCGAAAGTTGGCGCAGCTTGCCCTAATTGGGAGGTGGAGAAGAAGACGGGGCGAATGGCGTCAAAATCGCGCTCTTCTACCATGCGTTGCATGAGTACAGAGCCGACCATTCCGCGCCAACCGATAAAACCAACATTTTTCATAGCGTGTTTTCCTGCAGATATATGTGCTGTATATGTGAATAAGTGCCCCTGGCATCCCCTCACATTACAAAATGCAGCTAAAGTCGCAAGCAAAATTAATCAATGATTGCCTGGCGATCAGAAGTGCAACTTATCCCCTCGTCCATAGGGGACGCATTTCCTCCTACCACAGTACGCGGTCAGAGTGATGCGTAGAGCAGAAAGTCCGCAATAATTATCAGGGAATTTGAGTGATGAGTGAAATCTTTTCCGCCGCAGTTTTATTGATCCTGATTATGGATCCACTGGGAAATTTGCCCATTTTTATGTCGGTGCTAAAACACACCGAACCCAAGCGCCGCAAGGCGATCATGATACGTGAGCTTTTAATCGCACTTCTACTCATGCTGATTTTTCTCTTCGCGGGCGAGAAGATTCTGGCGTTTTTAAACCTGCGCGCTGAAACGGTTTCCATCTCCGGCGGCATCATTTTGTTCCTGATTGCCATCAAGATGATTTTCCCTAGCGCCACCGGAAATAGTTCGGGGCTGCCGGCGGGTGAAGAGCCGTTTATTGTGCCGCTCGCGATTCCATTAGTGGCCGGGCCAACGTTGCTGGCGACCTTAATGCTGCTTTCGCATCAGTATCCGAATAATTTGTCGCATCTGGTGATTGCGCTGCTGATTGCCTGGGGCGGTACGGTGGTGATTTTGCTGCAGTCGTCGCTGTTCCTGCGTCTGCTGGGCGAGAAAGGGGTAAACGCGCTGGAGCGTCTGATGGGATTGATTCTGGTGATGATGGCCACCCAGATGTTCCTGGACGGTATTCGGATGTGGATGAAGGGATAAAATAATTTGGCCGGGCAGTTGCCCGGCCAACAAACGGGATATTAACTCAACAGCGTAAACGCGATCATACCGATAATGGCACCAACCGTTCCCAGGATGGTTTCCATCATGGTCCAGGTTTTCAGCGTCTGTGCTTCGGTGGCACCGGTAAATTTACCGAACAGCCAGAAGCCCGCGTCGTTTACGTGGCTCACCACGATAGAACCGCCGCCGATACAGATAGAAAGCGCCGCTAACTGTGCGCCGCTGTAGTGCAGCTGTTCAATCACCGGCATCACCAGGCCAACCGCGGTCAAACACGCAACCGTGGCGGAACCCTGAATAATACGTACCGCTGCTGCCAGGATGAAGCAGGTCAGCGCAATCGGCAGACCCATACCGGTCAGGGCTTCACCCAATGCTGGGCCAACGCCGGAATCCACCAGCACCTGTTTGAACACGCCACCGGCACCAATCACCAGCAGGATAATCCCCGCAGGCTGCAGCGCCGCGCCGCAAATCGCCATCACTTTGTCTTTTTCCATGCCCTGACGGAACGCCAGACCATAGATAGCCACCAGGCAGGCAATCAGGATCGCGGTGAACGGATGGCCGATAAATTCAAACCACTGATAGGTTTCTGACCCCACCGGCACGAAACGCGCGGCGACGGTTTTCAGACCGACCAGCACCAGCGGCAGCAGGATCAGCGCCAGGCTAAAGCCAAAGGACGGCATTTTGCCTTCGCCAAGGTGCGGCTCGGTGATGTCATCAGGAATGTTCAGCTCAACGTAGCGGCTGATAAAGTTGCCCCACAGCGGGCCGGCAATAATCATCCCCGGAATCGCCGCACACAGGCCAATCAGAATCATCCAGCCAAAGTCAGCGTGCATCTGCGACGCCAGCAGCATCGGCGCTGGCCCCGGCAGCAGGAACGCCGCAGCGGCGGCAACGCCCGCAAACAGAGGGATCACCAGCTTCACCAGGTTCGTCCCGGTGTGGCGCGCCATTGAGAACGCGACGCTAATCAGCAGCACGATAGCCACTTCAAAGAACAGCGGCAGCGCGCAGATAAGACCGGCAATACCAATCGCATAGTGCGCACGGCTGTGGCCAAACGATTTCAGCATTTTGACGGCAATCTGATCGACCGCGCCGGTCTCATGCAGAACTTTGCCGAACATCGCGCCCAGCGCGACCACGATAGCCAGGAAGCCCAGCGTACCGCCCATCCCTTTCTCCATGGTTTCCGCGATTTTAATCAACGGCATACCGGAGAAAAGCCCTGCACCAATAGAAACCACCATCAAAGCCAGGAAGGCGTGCATACGCGCCTTCATGACTAAAAACAGCAGCAGCAGAACGGAGCCAACTGCGGTTAAAACGAGCGTTAAAGTTGTCACGCGGTACGGCCTTTGTTGATCACTTCAATCGTGCTGTCGATAACGCCTTCCAGCGGCTGATCGATATCAACCACCAGTACATCGCGTTCGTCTGCGCCTGGCTCTTGCAGGGTTTCGAACTGAGTGACCAGCATCTGCGTTTTGAAGAAGTGGCCTTTACGCGCCTTCAGGCGGCTCTCAATCACGTCGAAGTCCCCTTTCAGGTAGACGAAGGAGAGATTCGGGTTGCCTTCACGCAGGATGTCGCGGTACGTTTTTTTCAACGCGGAGCAGACAATCAGTGAAACTTTGTTAGTACGCTGCATGGCGAAAGCGGCGTCGTTCAGCGCCTGCAGCCACGGTTTGCGATCGTCGTCGTTCAGCGGTTCGCCGGAGGACATTTTGACGATATTGCTACGTGGATGCAGGAAGTCGCCGTCAAGGAACGCGGCGTTCAGACGGTGTGCGACTTCGCTAGCGACGGCGGATTTACCGCTGCCGGATACGCCCATCAGTACATAGACGTGGTGATCGTGGTTAGTCGTGCTCAAGGCGTCCTCCTGTTGGGCACTGGCAATTCATTCGGGTTAATTGTTACGGGTAACAGTTATCGGTAACATTGTCCTGCGGGGCAAATGGATAAGCAATAACCATTCGTGCCTGAAGTGAATTCTAAGTGAATATGTGTGATCTAGTTCAAACTTGTTAGGGCTAAATAGATCCGCCCGGTGACAAAGTGAAACCTAAATCTAACATTTTTGGCGTAACCACTTCACCGCGAATACGCGCCAGCAGGCGCTCTGCGCCGATGCGCCCCATGCGTTCACGCGGGGTCAGCACGCTGGCAAGACGCGGCTCCATCACCTGGCCAATGTCATGGCCGTGGAAACCGGCAATCGCGATATCGTCCGGAATTCTCAGCCCAAGGCGCTGGCATTCAAACGCCGCGCCGACCGCCAGGTCATCGTTGGTACAGAAAATACCGTCCAGGTTCGAAAACTCACGTCGCGCCTGGCGCATCAGTTCAATGCCGGAAGTATAAGAAGACGACTGTTCTACCATCACGCTGTAGGGCGTCAGGCCCGCGTCAAGCATGGCCTGCTCGTAGCCCTTCTGCTTGATGATAGTACGTTCGTCGAGACGTGCGCCTAAATAGGCAATGTGGCGATGGCCACGGGCAATAATCGCCGCCGTCATCTGGCGCGCAGCTTCAAAGTTGTCAAAACCCACGGCGATGTCGAGGCACGGAGACTGGCTGTCCATCAGCTCCACCACCGGAATACCGGCGACTTCAATCATCTTCAGGGTGCGCGGAGTGTGGTTACGTTCGGTGAGAATCAGACCGTCAATATTCCAGGAGAGCATCGATTCCAGACGCTCCTGCTCCATTTCCGGCTTGTAACCGTAGTGCGCCAGCATAGTCTGGTAGCCGTGGGCGTCGGTGACGCTTTCCACGCCGCGAAGCACCTCTGCAAAGACCTGGTTGGTTAACGATGGCAGCAGCACGCCAATAGCGCGGCTGGTCGCGTTGGAGAGAATATCGGGAGCCCGGTTGGGGATGTAACCCAAATCATCAAGAGCCGCCGCAATTTTGCCGCGTAACGCCACGGAAACCTGTTCCGGGTTACGGAGAAAACGGCTAACCGTCATTTTGGTTACGCCAACGCGATCGGCAACATCCTGAAGTACGGGTCTTTTCTTTTTCATCGTCCGGAGGTAAGCAAAGGTGAAATATTGCTGAAGTTTACCACGGAGATGGCGCAACCTCCCCGCAAGATTAGGGAGGTTGCGTGATTTATTTAAGCCGGATCAAACTGGCGGCAGATCGAAGAGTAAAATTTCACTTTCGCTATCTGCGTGAACAGAAATCGCTTGCTCGTCCCAGATGGCCAGACCATCGCTGGTGGTGGCTTTGGTGCCGTTGATGCTCACTTCGCCTTTTACTACCTGAATCCACACACGGCGGTCAGCGGCAATCTGATGCACCGACTGTTCGCCTTTCGCCAGCGCCCAACGGTACAGCTCCATATCCTGGTACACCTTCAGCGAGCCTTCACGAGCATCCGGAGACAACACCAGCTGTTTGCCCTGAAGGGCGTCGAAGCGGCGCTGTTCGTAGCGCGGCGTGATGCCGGTTTTTTCTGGAATGATCCAGATCTGGTACAGGTGCAGCTTATCGGTGGCGCTTGGGTTGTACTCGGAGTGACGAATACCGGTACCCGCGCTCATAATCTGGAACTCGCCCGCTGGAACCTGCTCTTTGTTACCCATGCTGTCCTGGTGCTCAACGGCGCCTTCCAGAACATAGGTCAGGATTTCCATGTCTTTATGCGGGTGAGTACCGAAACCCTGGCCTGCATCAATCACGTCATCGTTAATCACGCGCAGTGCCGAGAAGCCCATGTAATTCGGGTCGTAGTAATCGGCAAACGAGAAGGTATGCCAGGAATCCAGCCAACCATGATTCGCATGACCACGTTCATTTGCTTTGCGTAAGAAAATCATTTTTTACCCCCTCATGTTTTCGATGAAACAAGTTTGGACGTAAACCGCTCAGGATGATAGTGGGTGAAAATTGACTCCTCTGTTCAAAAAATATGAATAAGAACGGAGGAGCCCTGTTTGCTTATTTGGTGAGGCTTATCGTGGCAGGAGCAGGCTGTTCAAAGACCCGTTCAAGCAGTTCCATATTGGTCAGAGCCTCAGTTTCCTTGACAAAATTCGGCGTGCCGTTTGTCAACGTCTGGTACAGCGCATCGTACACGCGACCGTAGTCACCGCGCTCCGCCTGCCACTGCTCTTTCACCGTATCGCCCGCGTCGTTGACGTATTCCAGGTAAGAGACAGAGTCGTCCGCCGCAAAATTCGCATCGCCCGGCATAATGCCCGCTTTAAGGCTGGTTTCCTGCTGGTCGATACCGTATTTCACAAACGACCCTTTGGTGCCGTGAACGATGAATTTCGGGTAGTCGATTTTCACCAGGTGGCTGGTTTTAACGATAGCCTTCAGGTTGCCGTAGTAGAGCTGCGCTTCAAAGGTGTCGTCCGGGTTGGCCGGGTTGCGCAGGCTGCGGATATCGTAGGAAGCGTGATCCGGGCGGCCGAACAGCGAGATTATCTGGTCCATGGTGTGCACGCCCAGGCCATAAAACGCGCCATCCTGCGGGCGGCCCGGCTGAGTTGGTGATTCCGGGCGGTAGTAATCGAAATGGCTTTCCACTTCCACAATCTCACCCAGCTTGCCGCTTTCAATGGCTTTTTTCGCGGTCAGGAAGCAGGAGTCAAAGCGGCGGTTCTGGTATGGAGACACCGTCAACCCTTTGCTTTTCGCCAGCGCAAAGAGCGTTTTAGCTTCGGCAAGCGTGGGCGTAAACGGCTTTTCCACCAGCACGTTCTTGCCCGCTTCCAGCGCCTTTTTTGCGTATTCGAAGTGGCTATCGGCGTGGGTACACACCACCACCAGTTTCACCTGCGGGTCATTCAGAATGTCGTCCAGTTCGCTGGTGAAGTGAATATGTGCGTACTGCGGCGCCTGCTCGTCCGCTTTTGGGCTGCGGCGATAGATATGCGCGACATGCCAGTCCGCTTTTCGCTCAAGAACATAGGGAAGATGATAACGGGTGGCGCTTTTGCCAAAACCGATAAAGGCACAGTGCAGAGTCATGGTTCAGTCCTTTTGAAATGTTTGCTGAACACCATAACGCACCTTGCAGTGAAATGAATCCCCGTGGGGCTAAAAATAGGCCAAGGGAATACGTGGAATGCGGCTTATAAGAATCACAAATAACTCCATAATAAATAACGGGTTAAATTCCTAAAACCATGCAAAAACGTTGACCGCCCCGGGCAAATTCTGGATAAGAGTGCCTGTGAAATAAGGAGTATTTCTCAACGAAATTCCGCTAATGGAGTCACCACCAATTGCTCATGGGAAGAGAGTTTCTCGCCGTTAACTGCACCATTTTTTTCTGGCTACTCGCTCTGATAGCCTGGTTTTTCAACGTCTCCTCTCTGGCGTGCTTGTCCGGTGCATGTTCCCTCTTCTCTTTTGTCCTCCATATCAAACTAAATCAGGCCAGCCACATGTTTAAAAAGAATAAGTCCACAGACGTTACCCCTTCCCCATCACCATCATCCATTCCACTCCCTTGCGAAGAAAAAGAGTCGACCGGCACCAAAAAACAGGACCCGACGGTGATAGCGAGCAACGTGTGCTTTGAGGGGAATATTGCCTCAAGCGGGCATGTCTACATTTATGGCTCGTTGAAAGGCAACATTGAGGCCGGAGACGGGCTGATAAAAATCATTCACGGCGGGCTAGTCGAGGGCAACATCACCTGCAGGGAGCTTATCATCGACGGTAACGTAGTGGGGCAATGTCGCAGCCAGTCGCTGGAAATCGCCGAAAATGGTTATGTACTCGGCACCATCGCTTACAACCATCTGGCCATTAAGAAAGGCGGGAAATTCTCCGGCCAGGCCGAAATTCTACCCACTGAAACGGGGAAAAATAATGTGCCTGGTTTTACTCATGAGACCCCAGCATCCGTAGGCATCAGCAAGGCAGCAGAAAAAAATGACAAAAAAAAGCCAGCTTAAAGCTGGCTAAAGTAATACTGGAAGCAATGTGAGCAATGTCGTGCTTTCAGGTTCTCCGCAAGGACGCCCTGAACGCAGGACAATAATAATCATTCTCATTCGCACTTGTCCAACGTTTTTTGCAAAAAAAGCTAATTGACGCACATTTCAAAATCAATGATGTTAAAAGGGACTTTTAAACCACAAAGGAAAAGAGAATGAGTGACATCGTGATTCGCCACGCTGAACCTGAAGATTACGACGCAATCCGTCAGATCCATGCCCAGCCAGAGGTGTATCACAACACGCTACAGGTCCCTCATCCTTCCAACCATATGTGGCAAGAACGGCTAGCCGACCAGCCCGGTATTAAACAGCTCGTCGCCTGTATTGGCGAGCAGGTGGTTGGGCACCTCTGCATCGCCGTTGCCCAGCGCCCTCGCCGCAGCCATGTCGCCGATTTTGGTATCTGCGTCGACGCCCGTTGGCAAAACCGCGGCGTCGCCAGCGCGCTGATGCGCACCATGATCGATATGTGCGACAACTGGCTGCGCGTCGACCGCATTGAGCTGACGGTGTTTGTCGATAACGCGCCGGCGGTGACGGTTTATCAGAAGCACGGGTTTGAGATTGAAGGTACGGGGCGGAAATACGGGCTGCGCAACGGGGAGTATGTGGATGCGTATTTTATGGCGCGGATGAAGTCTTAGCCTGAAAGCAGGGTGGCCTGATACCTCTTTCTCAGGCTACCCTGGCAATGACACTACCACTCACCATAGGGATACGTTTTCCCTTTCATCCCATCTTCTATCTCCTGAGAGTAGCGGTATTTGCGCAGGAACTCTCCGTCTGCACCTTCCTGTTTGCAGAGAGTAAGATCTGCGCCTGAAACGGTACTGATTTTGTGTGGGGTAACAATGGGGGCTGGGTATGAGCCCCCATCCGGGAACCAGATCCTGACATGGCCTCCCGGTGAAAGACCAAACAGCATATTGTCGTACCAGAGAACCTTGCCCCGGAACAGGTGCTCGGCAGGTGTCTTCATACGCTGCCACGTGGCGGGGGAAAACAGCACGCTGGTTTCGTAAGTTTTCCTGTCGATAAAGGAGTCCCAGCAGAAAATCATATACTGTGGCGGCATTTTTACGAGGTTGAAGTTTACGCTGCCACCGTGAGGTTTTGTGGTCCAGATTGTGACTGAATTGGGATCCTGAGCAGTCTTATCGAGCATACGGAAAATGTACAGATAGCCGTCGGTATCGAGTACTCTTACGTGCCTCACCCGGGCTGGTAACCGCCATGGGGTGATAAAAGAGAAACTCCATTTCCCGTAGGGTAACGACCAGTCACCGCTGGCCGCCTGCTTTGATTGTAAAGGGTGAATTTTCGGCTGGCTGCAGCCTGCAATCAGGAACAGCATCAGTATCAGCGTTCTTGCCATAACCACCATATTTTCCATCCTTGTCATCACCACTCTCCATAGGGATACGTTTTCCCTTTCATCCCATCTTCTATCTCCTGGGAGTAGCGGTATTTACGCAGGAACTCTCCGTCTGCACCTTCCTGTTTGCAGAGGGTAAGATCAGCGCCTGAAACGGTGCTGATTTTATAGGGTGTAAAAGGGATGGCGGGATGGCTACCGACGTCCGGGAACCAGGTTCTCACCTTGCCGCCGGGTGACAGGCCAAACAACATATTGTGATACCAGATAGGTTCACCAGAAGGACGCGTATGGTTCGCCGGGGTCTTCATACGCTGCCACGTGGCGGGAGAAAATAGCACGCTGGTTTCGTATGTTTTCCTGTCGATAAAGGAATCCCAGCAGAAAATCATGTACTGAGGCGGCATTTTTACAAGATTTAAATCGGCACCACCACCATGTGCTTTTTTCGTCCAGGTTGTGACTGAGTTAGGATCGCGGGATGTAGGATCGAGCATACGGAAAATGTACAGATAGCCGTCGGTATCAAGTACTCTTACATGAGTCACGTCTGCAGGAAGTTGCCACGGGGTTATAAAAGAAAACCCCCACTTTTCATATGGCAATGACCAGTCGCCGCTGGCGGCCTGTTTTGACTGTAATGGATGAGTTTTTGGTTGGCTGCAGCCCGTAATAAGAAGTAACACCAGAACTAGTGCTTTTGATAAACTCATTGTTTTACTCCATCCATGTTATATATCGTGCGGCTCCACTCCTCGTCAGGCCGATTAACGAAGCCCACTACCTCGGAGACTGCAGCTCCTCCTCCTAGCCCTCCATTTTGGTTTACAGCAATGGCATTCCAGTTTGCTGAACAGTGGATGTAGGACTCGGCAATGGAGTCCATTTCCTCGGAGCTAAACTGCGTAGCTGGTGTCCGGGTTCGGGCAGCTTTACCCATTGCAATAGCTTTCTGACAAAAATCATCAAGCACAGCGGGCAGTTCCGTCCCTTTTTTACGCTCAACATCATCAAATAAAACGCCCGCCTCTTTCGCAGCATCAATCATCACTCGCAGCGTGACCATCGACCAGTCATGCTTAACAATACGCTTGCGCAGCGTTAAAGCCGCAAAGCTGCGCTTTTGCATCTGACCGTAGCGATCGTTAGGCGTCAAGTCATCCTCCCAGACCTCTGGAGTGATGTCGTTGGTGCGAATAATGGGTGCGATGGCGACTGAACGCTCCAGCATCGGCAGTTGCGCCATTGCTTGTCGATAGACTCGCGAGTGTTCATTCGCCTGGTCAGCGGACAGGGTTTCGACTAGCGGGCGAGTGAGGAAGAGATCCTCACGGGTCTGCGGCAGATAGCCGCCGCCAATATCAGAATGCACACCCGGCAGCGAGAGCTCCGGCCAGGCAGGGGAGACACTATTAAGCGCAAAGTTATAGCGGCACTCGTGCTGCGCGGTGATATGGAATACCTTCTGGGCCACGCCGGGGCGCAGAGAAAGATTGACCTCCCCCGTGTCGGCACTATGTGGGTTGAGTCCATTGGTGGGAGTACCAATAGCCGCAACCGTATCAAAGATGCCGATAAAACGGGTTTTCCCTGCGGGTGCGCCACTATAGGTATGACTCCCCATCCCGACCTTAATCGCGTTAACAATAGCGCTATCCTCAGACTGGATACGATTGGCAAAATGTCGCGCTGCCGCCGCTCCGCGGCTAAATCCAAATATATCAATAAGTAAAGCTTCCACACTATATTCTCCATCCAGAGAATCCAGTGCCGCAGCTATTGATGAGGTTAATTTTTGTACGGCATTATTAGTTTTCGCAATTACGCCACTATCAGAAATTCCAAGCCCCATACCAATCACGCTATCTGGTTCACCTGCTTGAGTACCTATCCCCTCAATATAGATACCACGTTGAATATAACTGTCAGTAACGGAGAATGCTCGGCGATACAACTCACTCAACCAATGAATGTTTGTGTAATACCCTGAGTAACTTGTCGCCCCCATTCCCTTAATCCCCATCTTTTCTGAAACATTTCGCTTAACAATACTTTCCGCATCCAGACTCTGGATATCAAAGTGCTCCGCCGAACACGCCGCCAGCATATTCCCCGTATTCACCGCATTATTTCCCGTCCCATCAAAAAAGATCCCCAACACCAGCGTCACGCGTCGCACAACAGGCTCTTCGGGTGGTTTGGATTCAGGCAGAGCTGGTGCGGGAGGAAACAGCCGCTGGTAGTTTTCCGGCGTCACCAGATGGTCAAACTCCGTGCCTGCCGCAAGGTGGCTGCAACGAATATAATCATAATCAGCAGAGATATATTCGTAGTCTATAGTATCTTCTTCCACCTGTAGCTGAATACTGTTTAATCTTGCACCACGAACCTCAATGACATAATACTTTTCCATTCGCCCAAAACGATTGATCCGATAAATATCAAAAGTCATATTCAGGGATTCATTGTTATTAATCGCGCTGTATAATAGCGGCGAACTCTTATCCAGCATTTTACAAAATCGAATACCCTGAGGGTTTGCGCCAGCACCGGTACTTATGGTGCTTTGCATCAGGTTAAAGATGAAGATCTGATCTTCATGTCCGAGTTGATATCGGTTTCCGACAGATCTTTGGGTTCCGCACCCGGTAGATATATTACCTTGACGCTCTCCACTCAGCGTTAAATAGACAATATCACTCACACCCTACTCCATTCATTCCATGATAAGTACGAAGGGTAATGAAAAAAAAGACGTCCTTTCCTGCCATTCGTCAAAACAAAGAGGTTAATTATTGCTTTTCAGAAAATAAAAGAACAAAGGATCAAATTAAACAAATAATAACACTCATACTATTCAAGTGATAAATATGGCCCAAAAATAAGCTATTGGGCCATATTTATATTAATACCCCGCAGTCAAATCATCCGGTGAACGCGGGTCCGACGCGCCATATAGCGTGCCATCCGGGTCCACCATGATGCTCTGCGTACTGCCCATCGCCTCTTTCACCGCCACCTTCTGCCCCTTGGCTTCCAGCAGCTTCAACGTATCCGGGCTAAACCCCTTCTCCACCCGCAGCTCGTCCGGCAACCACTGGTGGTGGAAGCGCGGCGCGTTGGTGGCTTCCGCCACGTTCATGCCGAAATCGATGGAGTTCACCACCATTTGTAGCACCGTGGTGATAATCCGACTGCCGCCCGGGCTACCGGTGACCAGCCAGGTTTTCCCGTCTTTCACCACAATCGTTGGCGACATCGACGAAAGCGGACGTTTCTTCGGCCCGACCGCGTTGGCATCGCCGCCCACCAGCCCGTAGACGTTCGGTACGCCCGGCTTGGCGGAGAAGTCATCCATCTCGTTATTCATCAGAATGCCGGTATTGCCCGCCACGATGCCGGTACCAAAAGTGGTGTTGAGGGTGTAGGTCACTGCCACCGCGTTACCGTCTTTATCCACCACCGAGAAATGCGTGGTCTGGTTACTTTCGTACGGTGCCAGCTTGCCCGGCTTAATCTGGCTGGACGGTTTGGCCTTGTTGATATCAATCTGGTCGGCAATAGATTTGGCGTAGGCTTTATTGGTCAGCGCCTGCCACGGCACCTTCACGAAGTCCGGGTCGCCGAGGTATTCCGAGCGATCGGCGTAGGCGTGCTTTTCAGCTTCTGCCATCAACTGCATCGCGTCGGCGCTGCCGAAGCCGTATTTATGCAGGTCGAAGTTTTCGAGAATATTGAGGATCTGCACGATGTGGATCCCGCCGGAAGACGGTGGCGGCATTGAAAAGACTTCGTAACCACGGTACTCGCCGCTAATGGGCGTACGCTCAACCGCCTTATAGTTTGCCAGGTCCGCCTTAGTCATCAGGCCGCCGTTTTTATGCATCTCCTCGGCAATCTGGTCGGCAATCGTCCCTTTGTAGAAGGCATCCGGGCCGTTTTCAGCAATCAGTTCCAGGCTTTTCGCCAGGTTGGTCTGCACCAGCTTATCGCCCTTTTTAAGCGGCTCACCGTCTTTCCAGAAAATAGCTTTGCTATTGGTATGATGAGGCAGCACTTCACTACCGTAGGTTTTGAGATCGTCAGCCAGCGCGTCATTCACCACGAATCCGTCTTTGGCGAGTTTAATCGCTGGGCGTATCACTTTATTGAGCGGCATCGTGCCGTACTTCTCCAGCGCCAGCGAGAAGCCGGCCACCGTGCCCGGCGTGCCGGAAGCCAGATGTGAGGTCAGCGATTTTTTGCTGTCTGGGTTGCCATGATCGTCGAGGAACATGTCGCGGGTCGCCTGTTCCGGCGCCATTTCACGGAAATCAATCGCCGTGGTTTTGCCCTCTTTGGTCCGCAGCATCATAAACCCGCCGCCGCCGATATTCCCCGCCTGCGGATGAGTGACCGCCAGCGCGTAACCCACGGCCACCGCCGCATCCACGGCGTTACCGCCCTGGCGCAGAATCTCTACGCCCACGCGCGTAGCGGTAGCATCAACCGAAGCCACCATGCCATGCTGGGCACGTACGGGATGAAAGACATCCTCCTCAACCCCGTAGGAAACCGGCGGCGGTGGAGGGGCAGAAATCGCGCTAAAACAGCTTCCTGACAGCAGAGCAGCAAGGGCCACCCGGCGTAAAAACGTCGGCATTATTGTCATCATCATTCTCCAGAGAGTGCGGTGAGGTCCCCACTAAGCCTGGTTCATAATGCTGAAATAATCCTCGTTACGGTGGGAAAGGAGTAAACTTAAGAAATCCCCTACAAGGAGGAAAGACGATGAAACGATTACTGATTCTGGCGGCGTTGCTGCCGTTCACCGCGCTGGCCGCGCCGCTGAACATCGACAACAACCCGAACCAGCCGGGCTATGAGATCCCAAGCCAGCAGCGGATGCAGACCCGTATGCTTAACCAACAGCAGCAGCAAAAAAGCATGCTGAACCAGCAGCGCCAGGTGCAGACGCAGCAGCAACAGCAGCATCTGCAAAACCAACTGAACACCAACCAGCAGCGCGTGCAGCAGTCGCAGCCAGGCATGCTAAATCAGCAACAGCAGCCGCTGCCCAATAACAACGGCGGCATGCTGAAGCCGTATTAAGGCTGGAAGTCAGGGCCGATAATATCAATCGCATCGGTACAGATGCAGTCAACACCCCAGCGCAGCAGTTCGGCGGCGCGCTGGGGGTTATTCACGGTATACACCAGAATCCGCAACCCCGCTTCACGCAGCGCATCGACCCGCGCTTCATCCAGCAGTCGATGGTTGAGGTGAATCGAAACGCATCCCAGGCGTGTCGTCAGTTCGCGCCAGTCGTCACGCCACTCATCCAGCAGTAAGCCACGCGGCAGCTCCGGTGCGGCAAGCTGGGCGGCTTCCAGCGCATCAATTTCAAACGACGACAGCAGCGGTGGGGTCATGTCAGCCCACAGTTCGCGGGCAGCCAGCGCCACCACTTTACCGGTCAGCGTTCCGCAGCCGGTGGTCGGTTTAATTTCGATATTCGCCATCATGCCGTGCTGACGGCAGCGTTCCGCCACCTGCGACAGCAGCGGCAGTGGTTCATCCTTGAAGCTGCTGTTAAACCAGCTACCGGCATCCACACGCAGCAATTCCTGCCAGTTCAGTTCTCCGGCGACGCCCCAGCCGTTGCTGGTGCGTTCGAGGTTGTCGTCGTGCAGCAGGAAAATCTGCCCGTCTTTCGACAGCTTGGCGTCAAACTCAATCATGGTATGACCGTAGCGTGCGCCAACGTCGATTGCCGCCAGGGTGTTTTCCGGCGCTAACTTACCGCCGCCACGGTGGGCGACGATGTGGGGATAAGGCCAATTGCTCATACGCGTAATCCTGTCTCACCTTCAAAGAGGTGCAAATGATCGTCCGGCAGATGCAGCCACAGCGTGGTGCCCGCGGGCGGACGCTGCTGATGCGGCAAGCGCACCACCATTTTCTGCTCACCAAAGCGGCCGTGGGCCAGGTTATCGGCGCCGAGAATTTCCAGCGTATCCATCACCAGCGGCACGCCGCCTTCGGCCTGCGAGCTTAGCGCAATATGTTCCGGGCGGATACCCAGCGTCATACGGCGGCCGGCGTATTCACGTTGCGAAGCAGGCAGCGGCAGCTGCATGCCGTTTTCCAGCACGAAGCGCGGGCCGGACTCATCAATCTGACCGTCCAGCAGGTTCATCGCCGGGCTGCCGATAAAGCTCGCCACAAAGCGGCTGGCCGGCTTCTCATACACTTCCACCGGCGTACCAATCTGCTCGGCAATGCCTTTGTTCATCACCATCACCCGCTGGGCGAGGGTCATTGCTTCTACCTGATCGTGGGTGACGTACAGAGAGGTGGTTTTCAGGCGGCGGTGAAGCTGCTGTAATTCCAGGCGCATCTGCACGCGCAGCTTAGCATCAAGGTTGGAGAGCGGTTCATCAAACAGGAACACCGCCGGGTCACGCACAATGGCGCGGCCCATCGCCACACGCTGGCGCTGACCGCCGGAGAGCTCGCGCGGGCGGCGCTTCAGCAGGCCATCCAGCTCAAGAATGCGCGCCGCTTCCTGCACTTTCTCGGCAATATGTGCTTTGCCCATGCCGCGAATTTTCAGCCCCCAGGCCATGTTCTCTTCCACGCTCATGTGCGGGTAGAGCGCATAGTTCTGGAACACCATCGCGATGCCGCGATCTTTCGGTTCCATCTCGGTCACGCGTTTGCGGTCAATCCAGATATCACCGCTGGTCACGCGTTCAAGCCCTGCCACCATGCGCAGCAGCGTCGACTTTCCGCAGCCCGACGGGCCGACCATCACAATAAATTCCCCGTCTGCCACGTCCAGCGTCAGCGGTTGAATGACCTGGGTTTTACCGTCCCAGCTTTTGGTTACTGCCTGTAGTTTTAAACCAGCCATTTTTATTTCTCACTGTCCACTAAACCACGCACAAAGGCACGCTGCATGGCTAAAACGATAACAACGGGGGGAATAAGGGTGAGCAGCATCGCCGCCATCACCTGATTCCACTGCGTGGTGCCTTCACCGGTGGCGATCATCCCTTTGATGCCTGCCACGGCGGTGCCGAGGTTCACGTCGGTAATAATCAGCAGCGGCCAGAGGTACTGGTTCCAGCCGTAAATAAAGGTGATCACGAACAGCGCCGCGAGGTTGGTTTTCGACAGCGGCAGCACGATGTCGCGGAAAAAGCGCATCGGCGACGCGCCATCAATGCGCGCGGCTTCAATCAGCTCGTCCGGCAGGGTCATAAAGAACTGGCGGAACAGGAAGGTGGCGGTCGCCGAGGCCATCAGCGGCAGCGTCAGACCCGCGTAGCTGTCGAGCATCTTCAGGTTGGCAATCACCTCAACCGTCGGGAAGATACGCACTTCCACCGGCAGCATCAGGGTGATAAAGATCATCCAGAAGAACAGGTTACGCAGCGGAAAGCGGAACCAGACGATGGCGAAGGCCGAGAGCATCGACACCGCGATTTTGCCGACGGTAATGGCAAAGGCCATGATGAAGCTGTTGAGCATCATCAGCCAGAACGGCGCGCTGTTGACGCCCACGCCGTTGACCCAAATCGCCTTCATGTTCTCGAACAGATGGCCGCCGGGAATCAGCGTCATCGGCGTTTCAAACACCGCTTTGTTATCCAGCGTCGCTGCCGTAAAGGCAACGTACAGCGGGAACAGGATAACGATAATCCCGAGGATCAGCATGGTGTGGCTGAATATCGTCAGCCCGCGACGGTTCTCAATCATTGGTAGCGCACCTTACTTTCCACGTAGCGGAACTGCACCACGGTCAGGATGATAACGAGGAACATCAGCACCACCGACTGCGCCGCAGAGGCCGAGAGATCCAGCCCGGCAAACCCTTCGCGGTAAATCTTATAAATCAGCGTGGTAGTGGCCTGTACTGGGCCGCCTGCGGTCGCGGCGTCGATCACCGGGAAGGTATCGAAGAAGGCGTACACTAAGTTGACCACCAGCAGGAAGAAGCTCACCGGCGCAATCAGCGGCAGCGCCAGCTTGAAGAAACGGCGAATTGGGCCTGCGCCGTCGATGGCAGCAGCCTCGACCAGCGAGCGCGGAATAGATTGAAGCGCGGCGAAGAAGAACAAGAAGTTGTAGCTTATCTGTTTCCACACCGAGGCGAAGACCACCAGGAACATGGCCTGACCGCTGTTCTGCGCGTGGTTCCAGTCGTAGCCGAACTCGCCGAGGAAATGGGTAATCAGCCCACGTCCAGGGTTAAACAGGAAGATCCACAGTACGGCGGCTACGGCAGGCGCAACGGCGTAAGGCAGCAGCATCAGCGTCTGGTAAAGACGGCTGCCACGCACCACATAATCCACCAGCGCCGCGAAGAACAGCGATACCAGCAGGCCGCTTATCGTCACCAGGCCGCTGAACTTGATAGTCGTCCAGAAGGAGTCGAGGTAGTAGCTGTCGTGGAACAGCGTGACGAAGTTGTCCAGGCCAACGAACTGGCTGGAAAGGCCAAACGGGTCAACGCTTTGCAGTGAGTACCACAGCGCTTCGCCAGCGGGCCAGATAAAGAAGATAACGGTGATAATCAGCTGTGGGGCGACCAATGCGTAAGGCAGCCAGCGCGATTTAAACACCGGACGGGATGATGACATGAAGGTTTTATTCCTGAGCAGTGCCGGATGGCGCTACGCTTATCCGGCCTACGCGTTGATGTAGGCCGGGTAAGGCGAAGCCGCCACCCGGCATTTCACATTAAGACTTGGTCGATTGCTCGAAGCGACGCAGCAGCTGATTCCCGCGCTCTACCGCAGAGTCCAGCGCCTGCTGAGGCGTTTTCTTACCGGTCCAGACGCTTTCCAGTTCTTCATCCACGATGGTACGAATCTGCGGCATGTTGCCCAGACGCAGACCTTTAGTGAACGGCAACGGTGGCTTGTTCAGCATCTGACGCGTGGCGATGTCGGCACCTGGGTTCTTGTCATAGAAGCCCTGCTGACGGGTCAGGTCATACGCGGCGGTAGTGATTGGCAGGTAGCCGGTTTTCTGGTGCCATTCGGCCGCAATTTCCGGCTTAGCCAGGAACTCGAGGAATTTCGCCACGCCGGTGTAGGTCTCTTTGTCTTTACCCTGCATCACCCACAGGCTTGCCCCGCCGATAATGGCGTTCTGCGGTGCGCCCTTCACGTCGGCATCGTAAGGCATCATGCCCACGCCGTAGTTGAATTTGGCGTACTGACGAATGTCGGCCAGCGAGCCGGAAGAGGCGGTGGTAATGGCGCAGTCACCGTTATAGAACTTCTCGGTGGACTCATCTTTACGGCCGAAGTAGCTGAAATCACCCTTCTTGTTCAGTTCTTCCAGCAGCGCGATGTGTTTCACCTGCTCTGGCTTGTTGAACTCCAGTACCGCATCGGTACCGTCGAAGCCGTTGTTTTTGGTGGCGACCGGCAGGCCGTGCCAGGCGCTGAAGTTTTCAATCTGGATCCAGCCCTGCCAACCGCTGGCGTAGCCGCACTTCATACCGGCTGCTTTCAGCTTCGCGGTGTAGGCCGCCAGATCCTGCCAGGTTTTCGGCGGCTGGTTCGGGTCTAAACCGGCTTTCTTAAAGGCGTCTTTGTTGTAGTACAGCACCGGGGTGGAGCTGTTAAACGGCTGGGACAGCAGGTGCCCGGTTTTGGAGTCGGTGTAGTAACCGGAAACTGTCGGCACAAACTGAGATTCATCGAACTTGATACCGGCTTCGTCAAACACCTGATATACCGGCTTAATCGCTTTTGACGCCATCATGGTGGCGGTACCGACTTCATACACCTGCAAAATTGCCGGGGCGTTACCGGTACGGAACGCAGCAATGCCTGCACTCAGGCTCTGCTCGTAGTTGCCTTTGTACACCGGCTGAATTTTGTAATCCGGGTTGGCGGCGTTAAAGCGCTGCGCCAGAGAGTCAACCTCTTTACCCAGCTCACCTTCCATTGAATGCCAGAATGGAATAGTGGTCACCGCCATAGCCTGACCTGCGAATGCCAGACTCATTGCCAATCCTAAAGCTGTATGTCGTAACGATATCATCGGTTATCTCTCTTTTTGTGCCGGGATGCGCGATATCACGCGTTTTATGTTCGCGGGGGTAACATGACATGCTCGAATGACAGAAAAATAACTTTTTTATTACAAAAAAAAGATAGTAAGGCGACAAAGGGATGGCAAGGCGGTGACGGTTCTAAGAAGGGAAAGTGGGAGCTATGACACGTATAGAGAAAGTACCGCCCCCGGGGTCGGCGCAAGCGCCTCGCCCGGGCTACGGGTTGCCCGCCGAAGTGCCTCCGGGGTTATCCACGCAAGCGGGAGGCTATTTGCTCCAGCGTCAACTGGCCCGCAGCAGCCTCAACCGTCATCGCCACATAATCCGGATTGGCCGCGAGCGTAATACCATTGCGCTTTAAAAACAGCAGCGTGATAAACAGCGCGGTGCGCTTATTACCATCATTGAAAATATGCCCCCGCGATATGGCCAGCAGATGCATTGCTGCCAGTAGCCACACGTCAGTCACACCCTCATATTCGATCCGGTTAAGCACCCGATACATTAACGCTTCCGCACGTCCGGGATCGGGCATGCCCACAACACCAGGCGTAACGCGGAGCAGCCTGTCATGAAACGCTATTATCTCTTCCGCTGAGATAATCTGAAGGTTCATTTATCCGCCAACTCCTCAATCTCGTTGCCGTGAATCGCCATGATGGCCGCAAATTCATCGTCGAGTCTGGCTGCCTGATAGCGCTCAAACTCTTCAGCGCTAATGATGACCGCAGGTTTATGCCCACGACGTGTGATGGTGACAGGTACGCCCGTCACAGCGATCTCCAGCACTTCGGCTAGATTCTGTCGTGCCTCGCTATAGTTAATCGTACGCATAGAGACCTCCATAGTTGTACGTCTTAATTGTACAACATATATGTACAAAAAAAGAGCCATCAGGCTCTTTTAAATATCTTCGTGCTGAAAGTTCCCCCGGGATTGGCGCAAGCGCCTCGCCCGGGGTTGCAGGAAATTAACCGCCAAGGTACGCGCTGCGCACCGCTTCGTTCGCCAGCAGTGCATCACCGGTGTCTTCCAGCACCACGTGACCGTTTTCCAGTACGTAGCCGCGGTCGGCGAGCTTCAGCGCCTGGTTGGCGTTCTGCTCGACGAGGAAGATGGTCATGCCCTGCTTACGCAGCTGCTCGATGGTGTCGAAGATCTGCTGGATGATAATCGGAGCCAGACCCAGAGAAGGCTCATCAAGCAGCAGCAGGCGCGGCTGGCTCATCAGCGCACGGCCAATTGCCAGCATCTGCTGTTCACCGCCGGACATGGTTCCCGCACGCTGGATGCGGCGCTCAAGCAGACGTGGGAACAGGTCGTACACCCATTTGATGCGCTCCTGGAACTGGTCGCGGTCAGCGAAAAAGCCGCCCATCGCCAGGTTCTCTTCCACCGTCATGCGCGAGAAGACGCGGCGCCCTTCCGGAACAATCGCTACCGCTTCACGCATGATTTTTGCCGTCTGCCAGTCGGTAATGTCTTTATCATCAAAGACAATGCGTCCGCTGGTGGCGCGCGGGTCGCCGCATAATGTGCCGAGCAGCGTGGTTTTCCCCGCGCCGTTGGCGCCAATCAGGGTAACGATTTCACCCTGATTAATATGCAGGCTGACGTCGTGCAGCGCCTGAATCTTGCCGTAGTGGGCGCTGACTTTATCAAACGATAACATCACTTTATCCATATTATGCCTCACCCAGATAAGCGCGGATCACGTCCGGGTTGTTGCGGATCTCTTCCGGCGTACCGTTCGCCAGCGGCGTACCCTGATTCACCACGTAGATGCGATCGGAAATGCCCATCACCAGCTTCATATCATGCTCAATCAGCAGGATAGTGGTGTTGTGATGGTTACGCAGCTCGGCAATCAGCTCATCCAGCTCTTTGGTCTCTTTCGGGTTGAGGCCTGCCGCCGGTTCGTCGAGCATCAGGATTTCCGGCTGCGTCACCATGCAGCGGGCAATTTCCAGACGACGCTGGTCGCCGTAGGCCAGGTTACTGGCCTGACGATTGGCATGCTCTAACAGGCCGATACGCTCAAGCCAGGTGGCGGCGCGGTCCAGCGCTTCGCTCTGCGCGCGCTTGAACGATGGCGTTTTCAGCAGGCCGGAGAAGACCCCGGTCTTCAACTGCTGGTGCTGTGCCACCAGCAGGTTTTCAATCACCGTCATTTCACGGAACAGACGCACGTGCTGGAAGGTACGCACCACGCCCATGCGGGCAATCTGCTGGCCCGGCAGCCCTTCCAGGTGCTGGTCGCGCAGCATAATGGTGCCGCCGGTCGGCTTGTAGAAGCCGGTCAGGCAGTTAAAGACCGTGGTTTTCCCCGCGCCGTTCGGGCCAATCAGGGAGACGATTTCCTGAGGATGCAGCTCCAGCGCCACGTTGTTGACCGCCAGCAGGCCGCCAAAACGCATCATCAGGCCGTTAACGGATAATAATGGCTGACTCATGCCTGCTCTCCTTCTTTCGCTTTCCCGTTTTTCAACTTCATCTGTACACGGGTCATCGGCAGAAGCCCCTGCGGACGCCAGATCATCATCAGGACCATCAGGCCGCCGAGCATCAGCATGCTGTATTCGTTAAAGTCACGCATCAGCTCGCGCGAGACCACCAGCAGAATTGCCGCAAGGATCACCGCAAACTGCGAGCCCATCCCGCCCAGTACCACAATCGCCAGCACGAAGGCCGACTCGGCAAAGGTGAAGGATTCCGGGCTGACAAAGCCCTGGCGCGCGGCGAACAGCGTACCGGCAAAACCGGCGAACGCGGCGCTGATGGTAAAAGCGGTCAGCTTGATGCGCGTTGGGCTCAGGCCCAGCGAGCGACAGGCGATTTCGTCTTCACGCAGCGCTTCCCACGCGCGGCCCAGCGGCATACGCAGCAGGCGGTTGATGACGAACAGGCTCAGCACCACCAGCAGCAGCGCCACCAGATAAAGGAAGATAACGCGGTCAGACGGGTCGTACTTAACGTTAAAGAAGTTACTGAAGGTATCCCAGCCGCCTTCACGGGCGCTGCGGCTGAACTCCAGACCGAAGAAGGTCGGTTTAGGGATCTGGCTGATACCGTTCGGGCCACCGGTGATTTCGGTGTTGTTAAGAAGCAGGATACGGACGATTTCACCGAAGCCTAAAGTCACAATCGCCAGATAGTCACCGCGCAGACGCAGTACCGGGAAGCCGAGCAGGAAGCCCGCCGCCGCTGAGACCAGCCCCGCGATTGGCAGGCAGGTCCAGAAGCCGAGACCGTAATAATGGTTCAGCAACGCGAAGGTATAAGCGCCAATGGCATAGAAGCCGCCGTAGCCCAGTACCAGCAGGCCGGAAAGCCCCACCACCACGTTCAGGCCCAGGCCAAGGATGATGTAAATCATGGTCAGGGTGGCGATATCCACCGTACCGCGCGAGACCATAAACGGCCACGCCACGGCAATCACCAGCAGCGCCACCAGGAACAGTTTCTGCTTAACCGTCGAGCCATCAATAGCGGGCAGAATAAATTTCGGCCCGGAGACGCTTTTCAGCCCCTTCTGGAACAGCGGTCGCAGCATCTGGAAGAAAAAGACTACCGCGGTGCCGATAAAGATCCACTGCCAGCGGATATCCGCCGCGCTGCCGACCACCAGTTTAGTGCCGTCGAGTTGCAACTGAACGCCCATAAAGACGCCAGCCAGTACAAAGAACATGGCGGCAGAGAGCAGCGCCATCGCAAATTGCATCGGTTTCATACTTTCTCTACCTCCGGGCGGCCCAGGATGCCGGTCGGCATCACCAGCAGCACCACGATCAGCAGCGCGAACGACACAACGTCTTTATATTCGGTGCTCAGATACGCTGAGGACAACGCTTCCGCAATGCCGAGGATAAGCCCGCCGATCATTGCGCCTGGAATACTGCCGATACCGCCGAGTACCGCCGCGGTGAAGGCTTTCATCCCGGCCATAAAGCCGATGTACGGGTTGATAACGCCGTAGAATTGACCCAGCAGTACGCCCGCCACCGCCGCCATCGCTGCGCCAATGACAAACGTCAGGGCAATCACACGGTCGGTGTTAATGCCGAGCAGGCTCGCCATTTTCAGGTCTTCCGCGCAGGCACGGCAGGCGCGTCCCATGCGGGAGTAGCGGATAAACAGCGTCAGCGCCAGCATAGCAACGAAGGTTACAATCCAGATAACCAGCTGCATGGTGGTGATAGAGGCGGAGAAGTTTTCGCTGCTGCCGACAATCCACTGACCGTTAAACAGGCTCGGCAGCGCGATGTCGCGCGAACCTTCGGTCAGGCTGACGTAGTTTTGCAGGAAGATAGACATCCCGATGGCGGAGATCAGCGCAATCAGACGCTTGGAGCTACGCACCGGACGGTAAGCCACCCGTTCGATACTCCAGCCGTAGGCGCTGGCAATCACAATCGCCCCGATGAAGCCGGCAGCGACCAGCAGCCAGCCGGTATCGATGCCCATCATCATCAGCGCGGCGATGATCATAAAGGAGACATAACTACCGATCATGTACACCTCGCCGTGGGCGAAGTTGATCATGCCGATAATCCCGTACACCATGGTGTAACCGATGGCGATCAGTGCATAGGTGCTTCCCAGCGTTACGCCGTTAAACATCTGCTGCACAAAGTAGAGAACCTGCTCTGACATATATTAGCCTTTTGCTACCCCTGCGAATCTACGCCCGCCAGGGGGAAATGAAGGTTACTTCACCGCGGTGGATGAGCCGTCGGCATGCCACTGGAAGACCCCGAACTCAAATCCTTTCAGATCGCCTTTGTCATCCCAGCTCAGCGGCCCAATCACGGTTTTCGCACCGTTTGCTTTCAAGTCTTTAATCAGCGCCTGCGGGTCATCGCTACCGGTACGCTCCATGGCGGTCGCCAGAGACTGCACGGCGGCGTAGGTGATCCAGACGTATGGCCCGGTTGGGTCTTTCTTCTGCGCTTTCAGGGCATCGACGATAGCGCTGTTTGTCGGATCCTGGTCATAGCGTTTTGGCATGGTCACCAGCATGCCCTCCGCCGCGTTACCCGCGATGTTCGACAGCGAAGCGTTACCTACGCCTTCTGGGCCCATAAATTGGGTTTTCAGGCCAACCGCACGCGCCTGGCGCAGCATCTGTCCCATTTCCGGGTAGTAGCCACCGTAGTAAACGAAGTCGATATTCTCTTTTTGCAGACGCGCAATCAGCGCGGAGAAGTCTTTTTCACCGGCAGTAATCCCGTCGAAGAAAACGATATTGGCTTTCCCAGCCTTCAGACCTTCCTGCACAGAACGCGCCAGACCTTCACCGTACTGCTGCTTGTCGTGAATAATGGCGATGCGCTGCGGCTTCACTTTATTCAGGATGTAGTTGGCGGCGGTTGGGCCCTGAGAGGAGTCCAGGCCAGCGGTACGCATGATGTAGTGGTAGCCACGCTGGGTCAGCTCTGGGTTGGTCGCGCCCGGAGAGATCATCAGAATGCCTTCATCCTCATAGATGTCAGAAGCCGGCTGCGTGGAGGAAGAGCAGAGGTGGCCAATCACATATTTAATGCCGTCGTTGACGATTTTGTTGGCAACCGCCACCGCTTGTTTCGGGTCACAGGCGTCGTCGTACTCAACGCCCACCAGTTTGTCGCCTTTGATGCCGCCCTTGGCGTTGATGTCTTTAATGGCCTGACGCGCACCGTTGAACTCCATATCGCCCCACTGCGCGACTGGGCCAGACATGGCGCCGACGACGGCAACCTTAATATCCTCAGCCATCGCCGCGTGTGACATAGCCAGCGCGATCATCCCTGCGATTACTGTTTTTGTATTCCTTTTCATACTTCGGGATCCCCATTCGTGATGTCGTGTTTACACGTCGTGGCGTGTATATATTTTGTTGTTTGGTGGTTAAAAAGCATTCTGTACTTTTAATATACAACGCTACTTTTGCCATTATCTTTAATGGGTTAGCGCAGCTTTTTAGCGAAATACAGACTAAATTCTCTATTTTTCAGTCTATTAAGAAAAGATAATATTCTGATTTTTGCCATAGATAAACAAAAAAAAGCCCGAACAGCAGCATAAAATAACGACACAATAAGCCGAATAAAATGCTAGTTTTTAGGTTAAAACTCTGAGTATTTTTCGATCCATGATGTTTCAAACTGTCTGCATAGATAACGAAAAATTAATCCCCTACTGAACAAGCCAAAAAAGAGAAAGCTTCCGACAGAATAAATTGAGTACACTGACCACCATTTTCGAGATTTGAGCAAACTGCCCATGAAGCTGACCATCATTCGTTTAGAAACCCTGAGCGACCAGGACCACATCTGCCTCGGTAAAATCTGGCCTGCACAGTCCCCCAACGAGCAGCACCTTGATGAGACTCACCGCCTGTACGCCGCCCGTTTTAACGAGCGCCTGCTGGCAGCGGTAGAAGTCACACTGGGCAATAGCCAGGGCGTGCTTAACGGTTTGTGCGTACGCGAAGTTACCCGCCGCCGCGGCGTGGGGCAGTATCTGGTTGAAGAAGTGATGCGCGATAACCCACAGATCAGCCGCTGGACGTTGAGCAAAGCAGGCGTGGAAGAGAGCCTGGAAATGGCCGCATTTGCCAAAGCGCTGGGCTTTACGATGCATGCTGAGGGCTGGGTTCGAGGGTAGTGCCGATCCCGGCGTCGGCTAACGCCTCGGCCGGGCTACATCTCGTGTAGGCCAGATAAGCGCAGCGCCATCAGGCAGCGCTGCGCACATTGCCGGATGGCGGCATACGCCTTATCCGGCCTACATTTGATGCGGTTTCGTAGCGCAATAACGTCTTACTTCGCGTCGGTCGCCGTACCGTTAGCGTGCCAGTTAAAGATGCCGAATTCGAAGCCTTTCAGGTCACCTTTCTCATCCCACGACAGCGGACCCATGACGGTATCCACGGTGTTGGCTTTCAGGTATTTGGCAATCTCAGCCGGATCGTCAGAATGGTTCAGGCCCGCCTGCAGGGACTGCAGCGCAGCGTAAGTGGTCCATACGAACGCGCCGCTTGGATCCTGTTTCTTCGCCTTGATAGCATCTACGATTGGTTTGTTCGCTGGAACCTGGTCGTAGTTCTTAGGTTTCGTCACCAACAGACCTTCCGCAGAATCACCCGCGATGTTAGACAGCGACACGTTTGCCACGCCTTCCGGCCCCATGAACTGGGTTTTCAGGCCAGCAGCACGCGCCTGACGCAGGATCTGACCCATCTCAGGGTGGTAACCACCGAAGTAAACAAAGTCGATGTTCTCTTTCTTCAGGCGCGCAACCAGCGTGGAGAAGTCTTTCTCACCAGCAGTGATACCGTCGAAGAAGACCACGTTCGCGCCGCCTTTCTTCAGACCATCCTGAACCGCGCGTGCCAGACCTTCACCGTACTGCTGCTTATCGTGAACAACGGCGATGCGCTGTGGCTTCACTTTCTCGAGAATGTATTTCGCCGCAGTTGGGCCCTGGTCGGAGTCCAGACCGGTAGTACGCAGAATCAGCTTGTAGCCACGCGCCGTCAGTTCCGGTGCGGTCGCCGCTGGGGTGATCATCAGAATGCCTTCGTCTTCATAGATATCAGACGCTGGCTGCGTGGAGGAGGAGCAGAGGTGACCAATGACGTATTTGATCCCGTCGTTCACCACTTTGTTCGCTACCGCAACCGCTTGTTTTGGGTCACAGGCATCATCATATTTTACGATTTCCAGCTTATTGCCTTTGATACCGCCCTTGGCGTTAATGTCGGCAACCGCCTGAGTCGCACCGCTGAACTCCTGGTCACCGTACTGCGCAACCGGGCCGGACATCGCGCCAACAACAGCAACTTTAATATTTTCTGCTAATGCCATATTGCTGAATGCCAGTGCAATACATCCTGCCAGTAACGCTTTACCCTTCATTTTCATCCTGAGGTTCCCCATTGTTATGGTTATTGCATTTGTTGTGATGTTGTTATTTAGCACATTATTCTTATATCAGACGCATGGTAAGTATAAGATATTAATATTAAGGGACGCTGCCTGTGCTTTTGCAGCATACTCTGCTAAAACATACCCCATTTTTATGAATTTGAAACGTTAATTTTGACGGATTTGTAACGCAAAAATGACAAAAAAAAGCCACTCATCGGAGTGGCTTGGGAGTAGGGTGTATCCCCGGCGGCGCTTCGCTTGGCCGGGCTACCATGTCCTGTAGCCCGGCCAAGCGAAGC
>NZ_CABTJS010000035.1:0-19081 GCF_902485085.1 uncultured Kluyvera sp. | reverse complement strand
GTTACGCACCACCCCGTCAGTAGCTGAACAGGAGGGACAGCTGATAGAAACAGAAGCCACTGGAGCACCTCAAAAACACCATCATACACTAAATCAGTAAGTTGGCAGCATCACCCGCACCATCAAATAAGAACGAGGCAAACAAATTACAGGTCAATATTAAGTCAAAATTTAAGCTTTTTTATCGTCCTGGAAACCTTTCTGGAGCGGCTCGCGATGCGTGGCAGAAGCTGACCTTTGAGACCCGCGGTGCAAGCCTGGTGGCGCATAACCCTACGCCGTACTTTGTCTCCTTTTTCTCGTTATCCGTTGGTGGTCAGGAGCTGGAAGCTCCGGGGATGATAGCCCCATTTAGCGACCAGTCCTGGCCTGTTAGCCGCTCTGGTGTGGTGAAATGGCGAGCCATCAACGACTTCGGCGGTATTACTGACTTCGCACAACGTTAACCTTTAATTCCGCTATTTCCGTGAAAAAGATAACTTCAGATCTGCTGCGCGATGATGCACTCGCCACGACGAACACGCTGCTAGCCTGCGTACCCACGGCGCTTTTCTTGCTGTGCTATTACCCTTGCGCGCGTGCGGAAGACTATTTCGATCCGGCGGCGCTGGAGCTAAGCGATCCCCAGCAAAAGACCGCCGATCTGCACTATTTCGCGAAACCGGGTGGGCAGCAGCCGGGAAGCTACTCTGTTTCGGTGTGGGTTAATGATCAACAGGTTGCGCAGGAAACCATTGAGTTTGTTGATGACAGCGGCGAGCTGCTACCGCGTCTGACGGTGGCGAAGCTGGCGGAGTTCGGCGTGAACGTTAGCGCGTTGGCCGGGTTTAAACCATTGCACGATGGCGACACGTTGACGCACATTGAGCGGTTTATCCCCGATGCCCGCAGTCAGTTCGATTTTACCGCTCAACGATTAAACCTGAGCATCCCGCAAGCGGCGATGGAACAGCAAAGCCGGGGCTACGTTGACCCTTCGCGCTGGGACGATGGTATTCCAGCGGCATTCGTCGATTACAACCTGACCGGCTCGCAGGCGCGACAGGGTGAAAGCGACGTTCGTTCCAGCTACCTGAATTTGCGCAGCGGCGTGAATCTCGGTAGCTGGCGGCTGCGTAATATTGCGGCCATGCAGTATGACAAAACGCGCCGCTGGCGCTCGCAAAGCACCTATTTGCAGCGCGATATCCGGGCGCTGGAAAGCCAGCTTCGCATCGGTGATACCTACACTAACGGCGATGTGTTTGATAGCGTGCAGTTTCGCGGCGTGCAGCTAATGTCGCAAGAAGAGATGCTGCCGGATAGCCAGCGAGGATTTGCGCCGGTAATTCGCGGGATGGCACATAGCAACGCCAAGGTCACCGTTTCCCAGCATGGCTATGTGATTTATGAAACCTTCGTCGCGCCGGGCGCGTTTGCCATTAACGATCTCTATCCCACTGCGCAAAGCGGCGATCTTGAAGTGACCATTAAAGAGAGCGACGGTTCCGAGCGCAAGTTCACCCAGCCGTTCTCCGCGGTGCCGTTTATGCTGCGTCAGGGGCGGATGAAATACAGCGTGAGCGCGGGGCGTTATTACTCAACCCAGCCGCAAATTCGCCAGCCGCAGTTTGTGCAATCAACGCTGTTTTACGGTCTGCCTGCCGATATCACTTTCTACGGGGGGATGCAGCTGGCAGAGGACTACCAATCATGGTCGGCGGGTCTGGGTCACGGTTTCGGCGAACTGGGATCGCTGGGGGCAGATTACACCAGCGCTACCACCCGTACGCCTTCCGGTCAGCGCTATCGTGGTCATTCGGCGAGGTTACAGTATCAGAAGAGTTTTGCCTCCAGCGGCACCACGCTCAGCCTCGCGAGCGATCGCTACTCCTCCAGCCGCTATTATGATTTTGGCGAGGCAAACGGCCTGGAATGGCGCTATGGCGTCTCCGATAACAAACGCAGCCGGGAAGAACTATCGCTGTCACAAACGCTCGGTGCGGTAGGGAGTCTTTCAGCATCCGCCTGGACCCAGACCTACTGGCACTCGCAGGGGCATGATGAAACGGTACACGTCGGTTTTTATAGCACCTGGAAGGGTATCTCCTGGGGGCTCGGCTACTACTACACACAGTCGTCACAGCGCTATAAAAGCGACCGCTCACTCTCTTTCAACATCAATATCCCCCTCGGTAGTCGGCTTGCAGACAGCGCTGTGAGCTATAGCACCACTTCTGATAACAACGGCTACACCTCACAGCAGGTATCGCTGTATGGCTCGGCGCTGGAGAAAAACAATCTCTACTACACCGTCCAGCAGGGGTACGGCAACAAAGGGCAGGGGAGCAACAGCGGGGCGTCGCTGGATTATCGGGGTGGCTATGGCGAAACACAGCTTGGTTATCAGCACGATAAGAGCGGTAGCCAGCTGACCTGGGGGGCGTCGGGGTCGATTGTGGCGCACCCGCACGGCATCACCTTCGGCCAATATACCGGCGACAGTTTTGCCATTGTCCGCGCGCCGGGGGCCGATAACGTGGCTATCCAGAACGGTACCGATCTGCACACCGATTGGCGTGGCTACGCCATTGTGCCAACGCTGACCGCCTATCGAAAAAATGACATTAGCCTGGATACCGAATCGATGTCTGACGATACCGAAGTGGAATTACAAGGACAAACGGTTATCCCAAGCGGCGGAGCCATTGTTGAAGCCCGCTATCAAACCCATATCGGCAGCCGCGTGCTCTTTACCCTTCACGGACAACATGGCCCGCTGCCGTTTGGGGCCAGCGCCAGGCTGCTGGGTGACGACAGCGCGGCATCGGGCATTGTTGCCGAGCAGGGGCAGGTCTACCTCAGCGGGATGCCGGATGACGGCGTTGTTGAAGTTCGCTGGGATGATAACCGCGCCGAGCACACGTGCCACGCGCGTTTCCATCTTCTGAACAACCCACAGCCTGTGCCGGTGAAAACGGTGAGTGCGCTGTGTCTCTGAAAGGGTTAAATATGTGCAGGAATCACGCAGTTATCCGCTTCATTATGCTGTTGGCGACGGCCTGCGGTTGCCAGAGTGCGTGGGCGGAAAGCTGCAGTAACACCATCGGTGAGATGACCATTAATACTCAGAACATACAGTATTTGCCGACGCTGCCGGTGAACTCCCAAATGTCACATTCGATGGCCGATAACGGCAGCGGCATCCGTTTTACCTGTGACCTGCAGGTGCCAGCGGCAAACTGGAAGCGGGTGGTTTATCAGCAGGTAGATACGTCGGGGGCGGCGGTGGCTGTGAACGGCGTGCATATCTTTTCCACCAAACTCACTGGATTAGGTTATTCGCTAGGCTTCCAGTGTAATGGCGGAGCGGTGCACTACATTGACGGCAGTTCAACGCCTGCGGGAAACGCCTCGGCAACCATCTGCGACAGCGATGATCTGCCGTCGCTGCTGACGCAAAAAGAGGTGGTCATCAAAGCCTACGTCACCTTCTACAAGACCGGGGATATCGCGCTTTCAGGCGGTAACCATACCAACGTCGATGCTCAACCTCAGGTCGGCAAACTGTTTATGGAGCTACGTGATGCATCAAATACTGGCACGTCCACGACCTCGCCAACGTTTCTCGGCCTGTCGGCGCTGAACGTTGATATCGGTGCCAGCGGCAGCTGCCAGGTGACGACGCCGACGATAAGCGTAGGGCTAGGCTCGGTGAGTAAAACGGAGTTTAAAGGCGTTAACACGACCGGCGGCACGGCGCAGAGCTTTGCGATACCGGTGTATTGCTCCCAGCCGACCGATGTACGCATTGGCTTTTTTGGCCAGGAGGCTGACCCGGCGTTCCCGGATACCCTGGCGATTACCCCGATGAGCGGCGCGGCAGGCGGCGTCGGCGTGAAGCTAAGCTATGGTAACAACAGCGCCCCTGCGCCAGCGGCCGGTACGGCGGTAAAAATTAACGAAGCCGCTAATCTTCCGTTGCTGAAAACGGTGACGGCAAGTGAGGCTGCCAGCGCCGAGCGAATCAACTTTACCGCCCAGTATGTGCAGACCGGCAGCGTGGTGAGCGCCGGGACGGCCAACAGCCTGGCGACGTTTACGCTTATTTATAACTAACCGGGGGAGAGGGTTAGGGTAAGGGGGAAATTGCGGAGGAATAAAAACTATCCCCTCCGCTTGTTTAAAACATAAGCTGAGAAACCTCAATACCGTCACTTTTCAGCAGGTTTCTGCGCATGCAGGATCCGCTGCGTCTCATCACTACTCAGCGTGTAATCAAAGAAACGCTGGTAAAAATCCTGCGTCACTTTTGCGATATCCACCCCTGGGAAACGGTCCGGGTGCAGCATCAGCGCCGCCCACTGGATCTGTAGCGCGCTTTCGGTACCGTAGCGATCCCATGGGAACACGCCCGCAGGGTTCTGCAAGACCTTGCCGTTTTTCACCGCTTTGAGCCCCGAGAACAGCGCGGCATACTGCGAGTCCTCAATTGAGCCGCAGTTTGCCCCGATAATAATCACGTCTGGCTGCCAGGCCAGTACCCGCTCCGGCGACACTTCTTTCATATTGCCCTGAATCTCCGCCGCGGCGTTTTTGCCGCCCGCAAGGTTAATCCAGGTATCAATCAACGTGTGGCTGCCGTCCACTTTTAGCGGCTTAAGCGATTGAATATGTAGCACGCTTGGCCGCTGCTCCGCCGTCAGCCCCTGCATTTTACTTTGCACATTTTCAAGCGCTGCCTCTAGATACTGGTTATAGGCCTTCGCCCGTGTCCGCGCATCGTCGGTGCCCAGAACGTCGGCGGTAGTGGTGACGGATTTCATCAGCGACGGATAATCGGTAAAGGCCATTTGTAGCGTAGGCAATCCAGCCTGACGATAGCTTTCCGCTTTATCGTTGCCCGCGGAGGTGAAGACCACATCTACCTTTTTGGCCAGCAGGCTCTCGGGGTTAAAGGCGGTACCGCGAACCTGCAAGGCCTGATTCAACGTCGGCGTGATTTTAAACATCCACGGCTGACTTTCCGGATGGTTAACGGTGGCGACGATTTTACGGCCTGCCCCCAGCGTCATCAGCACCGAGTGGTGCGCAAACCAGCCGTCGGCGATGGCGTTCACCTGGTCGGGAACGGTAACGGTATGACCGGCATCATCCACGACCTGGCGGGAAGCCAGGGCGGGGAAAGCCAGCCAGGCGCAGAGCAACCACGCATGGCGACGTTTCATCGACTTACTCCTTAAAAATCAATCTGCATAGAGAGTTGTGCCTCTCGCGGCGCCCCAAGCTGCGCGCTGGCATTGCCCGCGCCGGTATAACCGGTTAACGCGCCAGGAACCACGTTGGTCCAGTAGCGACGGTTAGTCAGGTTGGTGACGTCCAGACGGAAGGTCACGGGGGTGTTATAGACACGGGTCGCGTAGCTCGCACCAGCATCCACCGTGGTGTAGCTGCCTACCCAGCTGTCATTGGCGTTATCGGTCGCACGACGGCCAACGTAACGTACGTTGGTATCCACATCGACGCCCGGTAGCTGCTCAATGCTGTAAACCGCCAGCATGCTGGCGGTAAAGCGCGGTACGCCGACCACCTGCTTGCCGTCTGCGCTAGCGCTGGCGGTATCGTGGAGACGTGGGTCAAGCCAGGTGGCGCCGCCGAACAGACGTAAATTGTGGGTGACGTGACCATCAGCCATCAGCTCCAGGCCGCGGTTTTTCTGCGTGCCATCCTGGGCGAAATCACCGTTGTCATTGGTGTAGGCAAAGGGACGCTTGGCCTGGAACAGCGCGGCGGAGAGCATCAAATCCCGCATTGGGGCATATTTCGCCCCCACTTCAACCTGGTGGCTACGGTACGGGTCGAGGATCTGTCCGGCATTGTTCGCGCCGGTTGGCGCGGTATCGCCCTGCTGCATGCTATCGGCCCAGGTGGTGTAAAGCGTGATGTTGTCGATAGGCTTATACATCAGGCTTGCAGAACCACTCGCGCCGCTGTCTTTTTTGTCGCTGGTCTGCTTGTAGGTCTTGTTGTAGTTGCTGACCGTAAACAGGTTTTCGCTGCCGGAAAGCAGCAGGCTCCACTGCGGGCTGAAGTGCAGGGTGTCGCTCAACAGGAAAGCATGCTGCGTGGTGGTTGCGGACTGATAGCGTTTGTTGAAATCTGGGTACGGTGGACGTGGGTAGACCGGGTGCTGATCCAACGAGGATTTACCCAGCGTAAAGGTGCCGCCGTCGACAGGGTTATAGTTTTTCCACACGAAGCCGCGCACCCCGGTGCTGATGTCGTGGGTCAGCCAACCGGTGTCCACGCTGCCGGTCAGGTTCGCCATATAGCTGTTGATGGTAAAGCGGCTGGCGGCGGAGTCGGAGGTGGTGGTGGTGTAGCTGCCGTGGTTATCGGTCAGGGTATTGGTGACGGTGGTGGATTCACGGTCCGCAATCTGGCGCAGCACGCCAACGTCCAGCAGCCAGTTACCGTCGAAGTCATGCTTCAGGTGCAGGCTAGCGGTGCTGGTTTCATCATCGTTACCGGCATAGCTCTGGCCGTATTTGGCTTTGGTTGGGTCAAGTGGGGAAGGGAAGTGAACCCCTTTTGCCAGTGCGAATGAACCCGGCATTCCTTTATCGTAATAGTGGTAATAGCTGAAGTTGCTCTCCAGTACCGTTTTTTCGGTGAGCTGGAAGTCGAGGCCAAGGCCCGCGTACTGTCGGCGTTTGTGGCTGCCGCTGGTGTAGCCGTGACCCTCATCGTTCAGCAGGTTGAGGCGGTATTTTACACGGTCGCCGTCATCGATAGGGCCGCTGAAGTCCATGGAGGTCAGCGTGCCGTTGCCGGTGCTGGTGCCTACGGTGACGCGGTGCAGCGGGGTGTCGGTCGGACGTTTAGAGACCAGATTAAACATCCCCGCCGGGTTCGCCGGGCCGTATAGTGAACCTGCCAGGCCACTTAACACCTCAACGCTCTGGAACTGCTCAGCCGGGTATTCGGTAGTAGAGACGGCGTTCAGGCCATCAATCATATGGTTTTGCACCACGCTGCCCTGCATACCGCGGGTTTGTGGGCGAACCCCGTCACCCTGCACGGAAGGCATATAGCGGTAAACATCTTTGACGCTTTTGAGCTGCTGCTCGTTGATGAGTGGAGAAGACATCGTCTGAACTGACCAGGGAACATCCATCACCGTTCGTTTGCCCAGACTGCCTAAGGTTGCCTGTTTTTCCGAAGCGGGCGGCTCCTGCGCACTGCTGTTATCGGCAGCGGCGGCACCAGCGGAGACCACCATGGTGTCCTCAGCATAGCCAGATTGCGACATCGCCAGGCACGAGAATGCCAGGAGCCCCGAAGCGAACGGTATAGTTTTATTATCGAACATTTTAATATTCAGTGTGTTAGCGGAAAGACTGGTGGTAACTGGGTTACCATCTACGCATGAGGGGAACAGCTATTATTATTTGTATGATGAATATCATGGGGAATGTCGCTATATATGTCAATACACAACGAGTGGTAGGTGCAAGTGAAGAAGGTTTGTGCGTTATCGCGTTGGCAGGCGTAAAAAAAGCCGCATAAGCGGCTTTTTGAGGTTCAGACGAGCAGGGTTATTCGCTGACTTTTTTCTCGAGTTCAGCGGCACCGTCTTTAGTTTTATCCCAGCCTTTCTGAGCGCCTTCTTTGGTGGCGTCCCACCCTTTCTGGGAAGCATCTTTGGTTTTATTCCAGCCTTTCTGGGCGCCTTCTTTGGTGGCATCCCACCCTTTTTCGGTCCCTTCTTTGGTTTTATGCCATGTTTTCTGAGCGCCTTCGCTCACCTGGCTACCTACGCTGTCGCTCTTACCTTCGGTGGCGTGCTTAGACTTCAGCTTAAGCTCTTCGCCCTGGTTCTGTGCCTGATGCAGTTTCTCTTTTGCGGTGTTCGCGTTTGCCTGTGCTTGGGCAACCGTGTCGTCGGTGGCGTGTGTGGTCGCTGCGAAAACAGGGGAAGCCAGCAGAAGCGCTGAAAGTGCAATTGTTGTTTTTTTCATAACAAATCCTCATCAGTTTGTGAGCGATAGGAATGATGGCACAGACTTTTGGATGAGGCTTTAGGAATAAACTGTAATTGAATCATTGTGTTCCAACAGACGATTTTGGCAAGCGTCCAAAACCGCCTGTGAATCATCATCTTTCCAGCACGATAAGCGGCGCATCGTCGTGCGTTCGGGTGACGGCCACTTCGGCTTGATAGAGGTTGCGCAGAGCGGATTCCGTCAGCACTTCTTGCGGTGTGCCGTTATCAACGACCTGACCTTTTTCTAACAGCACGATGCGGTCGGCGTAGCGCGCGGCAAGGTTGAGGTCGTGCAGCACACAGCAGACGTTAAACTGCCGCTTCTGTACCAGCTCGCGCAGCAGACGGAACAGATGCTGCTGGTGGTGAATATCCAGCGCAGAGGTCGGTTCATCGAGGAACAGCCACTTTGGCGTAGGCTCCGGTTCCCACAGCTGTACCAGTAAACGCGCCAACTGGACCCGCTGCTGCTCGCCGCCAGAGAGGTGACGATAGTCGCGGGAAGCCAGTTCACGGCAGTCGCACAGCGCCATAATATGTTCCGTCTCATCGCGCGGGTTACTGCTGCGGTGCGGATGGCGACCCATGCGGATAACCTCCATCACGCTGAAGGGGAACGCCATATCGTGGTTCTGGCGCATCACGGCGCGGCTTTTGGCCAGCGCCTCGGTTGGCCACGCATCCAGCGGTTTGCCAAACATCGAGCAGGTTCCGCTGTCCGGCTTCAGGTAGCCGGTTAGCTGGCGCAGTAGCGTTGATTTCCCAGCGCCGTTTGGCCCAAGAATAGCGACGATTTCTCCACCGGGCAGCGTGAGTGAGACGTTGTGAGTCAGGCGACGGCCGTTGATGCTGTAGGTTAGATTCTGAGCTTCAATCATAGCGCTCTCCGTGTCCGCAGGATCAGCCAAAGAAAATAGGGGCCGCCGATAAGGCTGGTGAGCAGGCCAACCGGCATTTCAGCGGGCTGCACCAACGTGCGTGCCAGCGTGTCGGCAACCAGTAAAAGGCAGGCGCCAGCAAGCGTTGAGCAGGGCAGCAGCCAGCGGTGATCGGCACCAATGGTCATGCGAATAAGATGCGGAATAACCAGACCGATAAAGCCAATGACGCCGCTGACCGACACCGCCGCGCCAACCAGAAGTGAACTGAGCAACAGCAGCAGTTGACGCTTTCGCTTCACGTTCACGCCGAGGTAGTGCGCCTCTTCATCGCCGAGCTGCAGCAGATTCAGCGTGGTGGCAAGCCAGGCGGTGACAACCATGGCGGGCAGCGCAAACGACGTGGCAACCAGCAACGTTGGCCACTGTGCCTGACCCAGACTGCCCATCATCCACAGCGTGAGCTGACGCAGCTGCTGTTCGTCGCCGACATAGCTCAGAATGCCGATCGCCGCGCCACAAAGCGCGTTGATGGCGATCCCCGCCAGCAGAAGCTGGATCATGCCGCCGTGGTGGTGGCGCAGGCTAATCAGGAAGATAACGGCGCACACCACCAGGCTACCGACGACGGCGAAAATCATCTGTTCGTACAGCAGAAACGCGGCGGGGAGTGAAACCGGGAAAATAATGGCGACGCCAACCATCAGCGCCGAACCGCTGCTGACGCCTAACAGGCCAGGGTCGGCCATCGGGTTACGAAATAGCCCCTGCATGATAACCCCGGCGGTAGCCAGCGCGCCGCCAACCAGCACGGCCAGCAGCACGCGGGGCAGACGAATGTTAAGCCAGATGTCACGGTAGTGCGCATCCTGCAACGAGGCGAAGGTGATTTTTAGCGCTCCCTGGCTGGCGCCAACCAGCACGAGGGTCGCCAGTATCAGCAGCAGGCCGATAAAAACGCGGAAAGAAGAGAGTGAATCCTTGAACACGCAAAGCTCCGTTACATCGATGCGGCGCGATGGACCGCGCCGCAGAATGATTATGCCGGTTTGAGGTCCGGCTCAACCAGGCTGTAAACCTGCTGGTCGAGCGTCGGGGCGCTGGCTAACGCCTGAATATGCGCGGCGACGTCCGCACGCTGCACAAAACCATGCACTTCCTGTTGCTGCACGCGCAGCGCTTTACCGCTCGCTTCACCGTTGAGCAGGCCCGCAGGGCGCAGAATGGCGTAGTCCAGCGTGCTGGTTTGCAGCCAGCTTTCCGCCAGGCTTTTCTCGCGGACTGCCTGACCAAACGCCGCTTTGGCGCGCGGGGAGAGGAACGGCCAGCTATCGCCGCAGCCGAGCGATGTCACCAGAATCATGCGGCGAAGACCGGCTTTTTCCGCTTCATCAATCACCGTGCGGTGGGAGAGATAATCCTGCGCGCCGCCCATCGTGGAGATAACTGTCGCCGTTTCACCAGCGGCCTGGCAGGCCTTGGCGACAATATCAGCGTCACAGGCATCGCCGATAAAAACCTGCGCGCCTAGTGCTTCCAGCCGTGCGGCGGCCTCTGGGTTACGCACCAGCGCCACCACCGGGCGTTTTTCTGCCAGCGCCAGCGCGGCGGTGAGTGCGCCAATGCCTTTACCTCCCGCGCCAAAAATTAACCATGGGCTCATCAGGATTCTCCCTTCAGTACGGCCGCGAGCGTACGGAAGGCGTCAACCTGCTCGCTCAATAGCTGGCGGTGGTCGTCGCGACCAAGGAAGATTTTGAACATCGCGCTGCCCTCGGCGTTGAAGAACAGGATCGATGCGGTATCCATCGCCATAAATTTGCGTTCAACCAGGGCAATGTGGGTGCAGTTTTCCGCTTTGATGTGGCCGGTCATACCTTTCTTACCGCGCAGGTTAAAGTAGCCGTGGCGATGGAAGCCGGACGGCAGTTCACCGGTAAATTCCAGAATCACATCAGCGGTATGCACCAGCGTTGTGACCTTGCCCCATTCGGCGACGGTGTCCCAGACGGTGTCGAACTTGTCGCCCGCGACCAGCGTGTGGGATGGCAGGTTTTTCACCACTTCCAGCAGCGTGGTGTTGTACTGGCCTGCGATAGCTTCCAGCGTGCCGTCAGGCTCGGTTTTTAAAAAATCGTGCAGGGATACGTTGCTCATCATTAACTCCTGTTATTGGGTTTCAGCCGCAATGCGCGGTGTGTTAAGTGCCTGAATAAGTTCATCAAGAGACTGCAAAATGTTGCTCGCCCAGAAGCGGCCTTCGTTGGTCAGACGCAGGCAGGTTGAGTCGTCCAGCGTCAGCCCGGCGCGGTGCCATTGGGCAAGCAGCGGGGCGAGCTTCGCCGCATGCGGGGTCAGCGCGTCCAGCGGCACGCGGGCGGTTTCAACGCCAGATTGCAGCAGGTGCCGCCACTGGAAGCCGCGCTCGGCGGTACGCATCATCATCATCAGCGGCTTTTTGCCTGCGGCGATGGATTCGTGCCAGGCGTTGAGATTGCGTTCGACCATCCACGAATAACCGTTGACGGAGCCGCCCGCGCCGGAGCCCAGCGCCAGGCAGTCTGCGCCTTGTTTAATCAGTAAATTGTAGAGGTTGCGCTCGCGGGTGGTGCGCGCCCAGTGGCTATTGCTGATGCAGCGCCAGCCGGCCTGGTCCATAAAGTCGCAGCCCTGAAGGTAGAGGTCACGCCGCTCGGCAGGCTGCGGCACGCTGGTGCGGCCGTTCTCAACCGCCTTGCCAAGCGGCGTATTGGGCAGCAGATTAAGGGCGTAAAGGTCCACGCCATCAAGGCCGATATCACGGGCAATCGCCAGGTCTTCACCCCACAGCGCGGCATTCTGGCCTGGCAGGCCAAACAGCAGATCACACACCACTGCGGCGCGGTCGCGCTTGACCAGCCCTTCCATAAAGGCGATGGCGGTAGGGCCGTCGGAGGTGCGGGCCATCTTCTTACGGATTTTGCTGTTAAACGACTGAATACCAATGGAGAAACGGTTAGCACCGGCATCCAGACAGGCGTCGATACGCGCGTCGTCAAAGTTCAGCACCCGGCCTTCAATGGTGATTTCACAGTCCGGCGCCAGCGGTAGACGCTCGCGCAGCGCAGTAATGATGCGCGCCAGGTCGCGGGCCGAGAGCGCCGATGGCGTGCCGCCGCCGAAGTAGACGGCGTGAATTGGGGCGGACTGGTGCAGCACGCTGTCGGCCTCCATCTCAATTTCACGCAGCAGCGCGTCGGTGTAGCGCGCGCAGTGGTCTTCTTCATATCGGTTCTGGTAAAAACCGCAGAAGGTGCAGTGGGTAGCGCAAAACGGAATGTGCAGATACAGCAGGCGCTTGCGCGGCGGCGCGGCGTGAGCCAGCACCTCTTGCCAGGTGTGTTCAAGCTGTTCTTTGGCGATAGGCACCGCGCCACGCCAGGGCATCGTCGCCCGGCGGTCTTTAAAGGGCTGGCCGCCCTCCAGCGCAAAATGTGGGGTTAAATCCAGGTCGGTAGGGGTATTCAACATCATCGGTCTTTCTACGTCCTTTAGTGTGGCCAGAACTGGCGGTGCAGCGTTTCAACCGCGTCAGCAACGCGCGGGCCCATGCCGAGGATCAGTGATTGATCGAGTACCACGATGCGCTGGTTTTTCCACGCGTTGGTGCGGGTGATCCCAGCGATGGTGCTCAGGCGATTGAGGTCGCCATCGACCATTTGTGAGGTGACGATAATCACTTCCGGGTTAGCGGCAATCAGCGCTTCTGCGCTGTAGCTGCGATACTGCGGATGCTGCGCGACGTTGCGGGCACCGGCGAGGGTCATAATGGCATCGGCAACGCTGCCTTTCCCCGCGACCTGCGGAGCGCTTCCCCCGGCGCTGAGAATAAACAGCGCGCTCACCGGAGCCGGTTTGCTGGCGCTGCTCTGCGCCACTTTTTCCAGCCGCTGACTCAGCGTATTGATAAGCGCAGTGCCGCGTTCTTCGTCGCCAAGCTCGCGGGCCAGCGTGCGGATATTGGCGTACATCTGCTCGACGGTGGCCGGAACGCGCGGCAGGGTCAGCACTGCGACGTGCTGCGAACGTAGCTGGTCAAACACCAACTGCGGGCCCGCATCCTGCCAGGTGATAAAGCGGGTAGGACGCAGCGATAAAATGCCTTCGCTGCTGAGCTGCTTCCAGTAGCCGATGTGCGGCAGCGCCGCGGTCTCCGGTGGGTATGAGGTGGTTTCATCCACCCCGACTACGCGCTCGCCCGCGCCGAGCGCGTAAATCAGCTCGCTAAGTGAACCTCCGGCAACCACGATACGGTCAGCCGCCTGGACACTAAACACGGCGGCCAGCGCCAGTAATCCGATAGCCAGTTTTTTCATCGTCAGAATTTCCATGCAAAGCCGACCGCCGCGTTTAAGCCCGCCGCAGGAATAGACTCGTGCGCCGTGCGGTAGCGTTTATCGGTCAGGTTGTTGAGCGCCAGATTGACCTGATACTGGTCGTTAGCGCCGAATTCGGTGTTAACCGCCAGGTTCAGCGTGGCCCAGCCCGGCGTGCGAACTTCTTTATCGCCAGTGTCATCTTTGGCGCTGGAGGCTGCGCGGATATAGATATCGGAGGTGACGTTTGCCGCGTTTAGCATCAGCGTGTGCTTCAACCCGACACGGCCGTTAATCGTCGGCTCGCCGGTATTGGTGGTTTTCAGCGTCTGGCCTTCGTACTGACGGCGAATCAGGTTGCCGCTGACGTAGGGCGAGACGACCCAGCCGTTGTATTCGGCGCTAAGCTCCATGCCCCAGGTTTTGGCGCGATCGATATTGTCGTAGTAGTAATAGCCTCCGCGTGAAGAGGTGGTATTTCCGTTGCAGAGCGCCTGACCGGAACAGGCGATACTGGCAATGTAGTCTTTGGCTTCAGAGTAGTAGACCGCGCCATCAACCATCCACAGATTGCCGTTGTACCGCGCACCCAGCTCGTAGTTGTTAGAGTGTTCGGCTTTTAAATCAGGATTGCCGTAGGTGGTACCGCCCCCTGCTGCGGTCTGCATAAAGAGCTGAGTGAGGGTCGGGAAGACGTAGCCCTGTGCGAATGCGGCACGCAGCTCAATGTTGTCAAAGCCGGAGTAGCGCAGGCTGGTGGCGGTCACCAGTTCGTTATCGTGGGCGGATTGCTCGGCCAGCGAGGTATCCGTAGTCACGCCTTTAGTGACCGAGTAGCCATCACCACGCGTCAGTTTTGAAGACAGCCAATACTGGCGAGCACCTAATGTCCACGTCCAGTTGTCGGCAAAGCGCCAGTCATTTTGGGCAAACAGCGACGTCGTGCTCTGTTCAGATTCGTTGTAGGAATAGGTCTGGGTTTCAGAATTCACAATACCGGTCAGGGATTTCTGGCTGGTAAAGCCGTTAGATGTCTGAGATACGCGATCGCGCTTGTACTGTGTCCCCACGACCAGACTGTTGTTGGCGGGTAGGGAGAAGTTGCTTTGCAGCGTGATCCCTTGGGTGTACTGCTTGTCGTTGGTGTTGGTCTGGTTACGTACGCTCAGCGATTGAATAGGGAAGGGGATCGCCTGCGTCGTCGCTACTTCATTTTCAAACTTACGGTCGATGGTTTGCTCGTAGGCATCGAGATGGATCTTTTTCAGATAGTCGCCGTTAACGTCGATATCGTAGAACAGACCAATCTTCTCGCGCTCCAGTTTGGGGATCTTGACGCTAAACGCATCGTACTCACCGTCTGGGTCTTCAAAATAGGTCTGCGTTGCCAGCTTGTAGCGATCGAGCGACAGCCCGAAATGCTGATTATCCAGATTGTAGCCAAGCCAGATACCCTGACTGTTATTGCGGAAATTGGTGTTTGGCAGACGGCCGTCCGGCGTATCGCGATCGCCCTGATCGGAATAGCTGCCGTTGATACGGTAATCAAACTGTCCAATGCTACCCCACGCTGCCGCCGACTCTTCCCAGCCAGCCGTGGCGGAGTTGTAGACCGCTTTCACCGTCCCGGAGAGCGGCTTATCGCCGCCTTTTTTGGTGATGAAGTTCACCACGCCACCGATGGCCTGTGAGCCGTACAGCACCGAGTAAGGGCCTTTGACCACTTCAATGCGCTCCAGCGCCGACTCGTCAATCAGCAACCCGGCACCGTAGTTTTGCCCGGCACGCTGGTAGGTGACTTCCTGACCGTCGATCAAAATCAGTACGCGGGAGGAGGCCTCGCCCCGGATACGAATCTGCTTACGCCCGGCCAGCGCGTTATCGGTGATCTCTACGCCGGGAATATCCTGCAAATCGTCGGCAATGGAGGTGCTGGTAGAGTTTTGCAGCGTCTGGTGGTCGATAACCTGGATAGTTGTCGGACTCTCCCACAGCGAGCTTTCCGAACGGTTCGCGGTGACGACGAGCGTCTCTTCTTTATTGGTTTTGTTCGGCGTGGTGGATGACGTAGAGGCTGACGCCGCGCTGGCGACAAACAGCGACAGTGCGGAGAGCGCGAAGGACCCTCGGGTAATGGAGTGCAACATCGGAAACCCTATAAATAGATATGATAATAATAATTACTATCAATTACATTTACACATGATAAAAAGCACGTCCAGCATCGAAGGTATAAACAAAATGCATCTTTGATTTGGGTCAATTTATGCGGGAGAGAAGCCAGCTGAATGTGATATTGATCACCATAATATTGATAGTAATTAGGTGGTTAATGATGTGAATTTTCGATAGGGAAGGATTATCAACTAATCGGGCGAGGGCAAAGAAAATAGAGGGAGGAGAACACATTAGATGAATGTTGGATGTTGCTTTTTGGTAATGCGGTTGCTTGATTATGTATTACATTTGTTAATGTTTTGGATTTTTCAGGAAGGATCCCTGTAGGGGACGACCAAACATAACCGAGACCGGGTAAGACAATATGAAATACGTTATTTTACTGCTTATTATCATTTCGGTGCTCTACGTGCATTTTCGCGGCAAAATCCGCTTTCGATTCTGGCGACAGCTCTCCGACCACTCCACTTTTACCGCCCCCTTAAACGGCTTTATGTATCTCTTTTCACGCGTGCCGAATACCCCGTATCTCCGCCCAGAGAACTTCCCGGAGCTGGCGGTGCTTAGGGATAACTGGGAGACCATCCGCGAAGAGGGGATTCATCTGCAAAAAATGGAGCAGATTAAAGCCGCGGAAAAATACAACGACGCTGGCTTTAACTCCTTCTTTAAAACCGGATGGAAGCGCTTTTACCTGAAATGGTATGAAGATGCACACCCTTCAGCCAGTGAGCTCTGCCCAAAAACCACCGAACTGCTGCGCACCATTCCATCGGTTAAAGCGGCGATGTTCGCAACGCTACCCGATGGCAGCCGCCTACCGCGCCACCGTGACCCATACGCGGGTTCACTGCGTTATCATCTTGGCCTTGCAACGCCCAACGACGACCGCTGTTATATCGAGGTCGACGGCGATCGCTATAGCTGGCGCGACGGTGAAGGTGTGCTGTTTGATGAGACCTATATTCACTATGCGGAAAATACCAGCGGTGAGAATCGACTGATCCTGTTCTGCGATATTGAACGCCCAATGCGTTACCGCTGGGCGCAGAAAATTAACCATTGGTTGGGACGTAATCTGATGAGCGCCGCCGTAGCACCCAATGATACCGGAGACCGTATCGGTGGTATTAACCGTAGCTTCCGCCATATCTACCAGATTCGTATTGTGGGTAAGCGATTGAAGAAGTGGAATAAAACGGTGTATTACATTGTGAAATGGACACTATTTATAGGCATTGCGGTGCTGATCTGGCGAGCATTTTAGGTACATCTGATTAATGATTCGTTTTTATCCTATTAATTCTGATAGGGCAGCAAGCCTGCCCTGCGATTATATTTAAAATAATTTAACCCTTATTGAGTATAAATAGGGGTAGGTGCTGTTGAGATTAAAAAGTAATACACTCAGTGATTAAAAGGGGTATATGATATGCATCATATTTTCCCATTCCAGACTACGCGCATCGGCGTGGAAAGAGAGGCAGAATCATGCAGCGAATCATTATCCCCACTCATTATGTTCATACCCGCACCACGCCGCTGTGGACCAAAGAGACCGCACCCGCGTCTATCTGGAAACGCCACCTTGATGCCGGTACGCGACAGGGGGTATTCCCTCGCCTGGCGGTGATGCAGGGGGCGATTCGCTACTATGGTTATGCCGATGAGACCAGCCCGGACCCGGTTGAAACCATGACGATTGAAGCCGGCCAGTTTGGCGTTTTTCCGGCGGAGAAATGGCACCGTATTGAAGCATTAAGCGACGACACCGTATTTAATGTTGATTTCTATGTCGATCCTAAGATTTTGATAGAAGGATGAAATGGGCACTATGAATAGTGAAAATAAAGGTTATTCCTTAGCGGTTATTAACGGTAATAACAAAGCGAAACAGGAAAAGGTTTATCTAAAACCGATGGCGCTTTATGTTCCTGATATTGCCGTACAGGCTGTCGCTGAGCTTATTTCTCCACTTTCTCCTGACAATGCTCAGGGTAAAGGCTTCCTGCTGACCGTCACCAATAATAATAACGGTGTGTCGGTGGATAAAGAGTTTGCTGAATTGAGCGAGTTGCAGGACCCGACCGTGGCCGCTGATGCGGTGAAAGATCTGGTGAACATTGTTCGCGGGTATGAGTCGGACGAAGAGACTAACGTCTGCGGTTGGTAGTACAGCTATTCCTTTCTTAGCATTGCATTACAGTTAGCAGGTATCCTGGACGGGTTTACAAGGTTATCTGCTGCTGTCCCCCCACGATCGCTTCCTGAATTTGCGCTTTTTAACCCCCTATTATTTGGAGCTAACGTTGCAAATGATTAGGCAACCTATTTCGTTGTGGATATGCTAAATGGCGAATTAAAAAATATAACATTCAGGAGGTTATGGTGCGTCATTTTTATTCTGGGATAGTTGTTGGTCTGGCATTACTGGCATCGGCATGTGCGCCGGGGCCTTTAGGTACAAAGCGTTACGATCCGTACACCGGGCAGGATGCAGCTGTTGTCTACACTCAGCTCAATGACCAACATCAAGGATTGGTTTACTTTCAGCGTTTTGCCAAAGAAGGTGATTGCTATAAAGATCAGGAGCTTATTTATATCAGCAATAACCTTATGGCAGGCAAAGTTCACCGCTTTTATGAAAGCCGAATTCGTCCCAACCAGTATTGGGCCCTCTATGTGATGGATAACTCAAGCGGCCGTCAAATCGTCACGCAAACCGCGTTTATTCCTGAAGCCGGAAAACATTATGTTGCCATACCTTACCAGGGCGTAGTGGAAGTGCCGCTGGATCTGAAGTTATCGGGTAGCGACAACTTAGATAAAATTTATGAACAATATAAAGATAAACCGGCTAAGCCGTGGAATGTGCGTAGTGGGGTGTGTAAGTTCTGGTTTGCGAAATTGATGGGGGCGTAGGTTTTTGCTTTGCTGGCGGCGAGTCTGCTTGCGGGTGTACTTCTGTTTGAACGTTTCAGACTTTGATATATCGCAGGATAAAATAGCAGACACAAAAAAGCCCGCTAGGCGGGCTTTTAGGACTTCGTCTCAGGCTCTGGTGACCATCAACAAAGAATTTTGGTGGGCTGGCGGAGTCTGAATTGGTTGTGTAACCAGTTGTTTTATAATACTTAACTTTCAATTCAATTTTCAATTTGGTCCCATTGTTGGTCCTAAAAGAAAATGTCAGGTTTTTTTGGCAGGGGAGGGGAGGTTATAGCAGGAGCCTCTTCGTTGGTGAGATTAGCATTTTGCTTTCCTTTAGTCTGCTCTGTATTTAAGCGTTTATTTCACGTTATTTTTTAGCAAGCCGGTAGAGCGCCTTGCTCGCAGAATATCCACTACGGAAATATACGGGGTTTGTTCTTGCCACGAAAATCCATTCCTGTCGATACGAACCAGTTCGTATTTTTCCACCAGAAAGTTGACTGCATCGGCCAGGGTGATCCCGGCATCAATATGTTCCTTAATAACAGTTTCATCACTGAATGGCGTGTCGTTCAGTGTCAGGCCATAGTGCGTTTCCAGCAGGCGTGTCAGTAGCATTTGCCAGACAGCCACGGGTGACAGGCAGGGCTTCACCGCCCGCTGAGTTGTTGCAGGTAAAGTTTTCATGTTTGCTCTCGTGAAAGTTATTAGCG